>JBILGD010000020.1:0-31541 GCA_044351225.1 Steroidobacteraceae bacterium | reverse complement strand
GGCGGATGTTCGTTGTTCGCCGCCAGAATCTGTCGCAGTTGCTGCGGCCAAGCCGCGGCAAGCCGCTCGACCAACCACGCCGGGTGTGCGCTGCGCGCCGCGAGCTCGTTATCGACAATGGCCAGCAACTCGGCGCGCTCGCGCACGAAACGCCGCAGCACGGCATTGACGAAGCCGGTGGCACGCGACAGATCGAGCACTCGCGCCGCATCGACCGCCAGATGCACACTCACTTCTGGTGCGCCGCGCGAGTATTCGATCTGATGCGCGGCTGCGACCAGCAACGCGCGCAGCAGTGGCGGCATTTCTTCGGCTGGCCGATCGACGATCTGCGCCAAGGCCGGCGCGAGGCGCAGATACCAGCGCAAGCTGCCGAGGGCGATCGCACACACGGCAGCGCGATCTTCGCGCTGGTCGGACTCCTGCAGGGCGAAGTCTGCCGATCTGCCCTCGTGTGCCACTCGGCTGATCGTCTGCACCGCTGCCGCCAACGTTGCCGCACCCGGCGCGATACTCATGCGAAAACCTCAGTCGTCGTCGACAGCCCGTTGGCAAATTCGCGCGCACTGACGCTGCGCCGACCGGCACGCTGCAGTTCGCAGATGCCGAGCAAACCCGTGCCGCAGCGGACCACAAGGAATGTCTCGTGCACGCCGAGAATGCTGCCCGGCGTGGCCGCAGCCGCGCGCTGCAAAATGACGCCGGCGCTCGCGGGATCAAGATCGACAACATCGATGGCGCGGGCACGATGAATCCGCACCTGCTCGCCGCGATGCGTCGTCTCCGCCACGGGCCAGGGACGAAAGGCGCGTATCTGACGATCGATGACCACTGCGCTACCGTGCCAATCGATGCGCGCCTCGGTCTTCTCGATCTTGCGCGCATAAGTGATCCCGGTGGCGGGTTGCGCTTGGGGCCGAAGCGTACCGGCTTCGATACCCGTCAACACTTCGAGCAACGCCGGCGCTCCGCAGCTCGCGAGCGCAGCGAGCACGCTCGAGGTGTCATCGTCCAAAGAAATCGGCAATGAGCGCTGCAGCAGGATCGGTCCCGTATCGAGTCCGGCGTCCATCTGCATGAGCGTGACACCCGTCTCGGCATCGCCCTCGAGAATCGCGCGCTGCACGGGCGCCGCGCCACGCCAGCGCGGCAACAGCGAGGCGTGGATGTTGATGCAACCGAAGCGCGGAATTACCAGCGCCTCGGGCGGCAGGATCAAGCCGTAAGCCACCACCACGAGCACGTCGGGGTGCCACGCGGCGAGCGCATCGCGACCTTCGGCTGTACGCAAAGTGGCGGGCTGGGCGATCGGCAGTCCGTGCTGCAGCGCGAATTCTTTGACAGGACTCGCACTCAAGCGGCGGCCGCGACCCGCCGGTCGATCGGGCTGAGTCAGGACGCCGATGACCTCATGCCGCGAAGCGGTCAGCGCGGCGAGCGGCGGAACGGCGAACTCCGGCGTGCCGGCAAATGCGATGCGCATGGCGAAAAAACCGGAGCGGGTGAGTTGGGTTCAGCGCTCGAGCGCTGCGGTCGCCGGCACTTTGCCGCCCGACGGCTTGGCCGCGCGGTCGCGTCGATCCTTGTCGAGCTTGCGACGGATACGGTCGCGCTTGAGCATCGAGAGGTAGTCGACAAAGAGTTTGCCGTCGAGATGATCCATCTCGTGCTGCAGACAAACCGCGGGCAAGCCCTCGAGCTCGACTTCGAAAGGCTTGCCCTCGCGATCGAGCGCACGAACGCGCACCCGCTGCGCCCGCTCGACCTCATCGAAAATGCCGGGCACCGACAGGCAGCCCTCCTCCATCACGCCGACTTGGTCGCGGGCGAGGACTTCGGGATTGATGAAGACCAGCGGTTCGCGGCGCTCACCGCCGCAGTCCATGACGATCAATTGCTGATGAACGTTGACCTGTGAGGCGGCCAGACCAATGCCCGGCGCGGCGTACATCGTTTCGAACATGTCGTCGATCAGCTGACCGAGCGCGGCATCGAAGCGGGTCACGGGTACCGCACGCGTGCGCAGCCGCGGGTCGGGGAATTCGAGGATCTCGAGCAGCGCCATGGGGACGGGTCCTTGCCGGAAAGGTAGTTCGTTGACCAGCATTATATCAGTCGGGTTCCACGGCTTTCGCGGCGTGGCTCGCCCAGACGGGCTCGGTAGGCTCTCGGGCCCATGGCCAGTCCCGATCACGCCCTGCTCGCCCGTGTCCCTTCCCTCGATGCCGCACGCTGGTGTGCACTCGCCGCAGAGCTCGATTCGCCGCTTGCGCTCACCCGGCTCGATGCCGCAGCGCTCGCCCGGCACGGTCTGACGCTGGCCGGCCAGCGCACCCTCGCCAGCTTCGATGCCGCGCGCCACGCGAGCGATCTCGACGCGCTGCAGCGTCACGCCATCCAACTCGTTGCCGCCAATGAGGCGGCCTACCCTGCGGCATTGCACGCCGTTCCCGGCGCGCCCGCCGTGCTCTTCGTGCGCGGCTCCATCGACGCCTTGAGTGCCCCTCAACTCGCGATGGTCGGCAGTCGCCACCCGACCATCAACGGCGCGCGGACCGCACGCGACCTCGCGTTTCACTTCGCGAGCCTCGGTCTTGCCATCACCAGCGGTCTTGCCACCGGTATCGACGCCGCGAGTCACGGGGGTGCGCTGGCGGCGCAGGGCGTGACCATCGCCGTCTGCGGCACGAGTCTCGATCGCATCTATCCCGAGCAACATACGGCGCTCGCTGAGCGGATCCTGTCGCGGGGCGCGCTGGTGAGCGAATTTCCGCCCGGCAGCCCCCCGCTCGCCCGCCATTTCGTGCAACGGAATCGCCTCATCAGTGGTCTTGCCCTCGGAGTGCTAGTCGTCGAGGCCGCTGCCCGCAGCGGCTCGCTCAACACCGCACGCTACGCCGGCGAGCAAGGCCGAGAGGTGTTCGCGATCCCCGGATCCATCCACAGCCCCCAGTCCCGCGGCTGCCACCAACTGCTCAGGCAGGGCGCCACCCTCGTCGAAAACGCCGATGACGTCCTACGAGAACTTAAAAATTTCGATATGAATCATACAGTTGAAATCCAACCCGAGGCGCCCGAAGTATGGCATCCAGAGTCACCGAGGTTGGACAACCCTACTGAAATCCTGTTAGATGCCCTCGGCTTCGAGCCCACGAGCCTCGATGCGCTCATCGCGAGCACCGGCCTCTCCAGCATCACTGTAGCGTCCTTGCTCCTCGCCCTCGAACATCAGGGACGTGTCGCATCGGACTCTGCCGGCCGCTATTACAGAACTCTCGAATCACCCCTTTAGTAATGACTCAAACCACTGACAACGGCAGCGTTCTCGACATCCTGATCTACGTCTTCGACCGCTACATGCTGGCCGACGACCCGGACGTGCCCGAGCGTGATGCCCTGGCACAGGATCTCGAGCAGGCCGGTTTCCCGGGCGACAGCGTCGAGCGCGCGCTCGATTGGCTGGCGGATCTCGCCTGTGAGCGTGATCGCCCATCGCTCACCGACGCGGGTCCGCGCGCCATGCGGGTGTTCACCGAAGAAGAACGTGTGCATCTGCCGGCCGACTGCCGGGGCTATCTGCTCGCGCTCGAGCGCAGCGGCATCCTCTCTGCGCAACAACGCGAAATCGTCATCGAGCGTCTGCTCGCCCTCGACTCCTCCGAACTCGACGTCGACCAGCTCAAATGGGTCGTGCTGATGGTGCTCTCGAGCCAGCCCGGCGAAGAACTCGCCTGCTCGCGCATGGAAGACCTCGTGTTCGATCTGCCGCCCGAACGGCCCCACTGATCCCGCGCCGGAGCCGGCCCCATGGCTGAAAACCTCGTCATCGTCGAATCACCGGCGAAGGCCAAGACCATCAAGAAATACCTCGGCAACAAGTTCGAGGTGCTGGCGTCCTATGGTCACGTGCGCGATCTCGTGCCGAAAGAAGGCGCGGTCGATCCGAGCCGTCGCTTCGCCATGAAATACGACGTGATCGAGCGCAACGAACGCCATGTCGAAGCCATCGCCCGCGCCCTGCGCAAGGCCAAGTCGCTCTATCTCGCCACCGACCCTGATCGCGAGGGCGAAGCGATCTCCTGGCACCTGCGCGAACTGCTGCGCGAGCGGGGCGCGCTCGAAGGCAAGGACGTGCATCGCGTCGAATTCTTTGAAATAACGCGCAATGCGGTGCGTCAGGCCATCGAACAACCGCGCGAACTCTCGCTCGATCTCGTCAACGCCCAGCAGGCACGCCGCGCACTCGACTATCTCGTCGGCTTCAATCTCTCGCCGTTGCTCTGGAAGAAAGTGCGGCGCGGCTTGTCCGCGGGTCGCGTGCAGAGCCCGGCGCTGCGCATGATCTGCGAGCGCGAGGCCGAGATTCAGGCCTTCGTGCCGCGCGAATACTGGAGCCTCGATGCCCAGGGCGAGCGCGAAACACAAACCTTTCCGCTGAAGCTCGTCGAGTTCACGGGTCGCAAGGTCGAGCAGTTCAGCTTCGTGAACGCCGCGCAGGCCGCTGAGGTGGAAAGCGCGCTCTGCGCCGCGACCGGCGCCGGCATTACCGAGGGTGACGCACCGCTCGCGCCGCCCGGGACCTTGCGCGTGCTCACCGTGGATCGCAAGCAGCGCAACCGCAATCCCGCGCCACCCTTCACCACCTCGACGCTGCAGCAGGAAGCCGCCCGCAAACTCGGCTTCTCGGCGCAGCGCACCATGCGTCTTGCGCAGCAACTCTACGAAGGCGTCGATTACGGCGAGGGTGCCGTCGGTCTCATCACCTACATGCGTACCGACGCCGTGAACCTTGCCAACGAAGCGATCACCGAGATTCGCGAAGTCATCGCGCGGGTGTACGGCGCGGAGTCGCTGCCAGAGTCGCCGCGCTTCTACAAGAACAAATCGCGCAACGCGCAGGAAGCTCACGAGGCAATTCGTCCAACCTCGGCGGCCGTGCTGCCGCAGTTGCTCGAGGGGCGCATCGATCCCGATCAGTTCAAGCTCTATTCGCTCATCTGGAAACGCGCGGTCGCGTGTCAAATGACGCATGCCGTGTTCGATACGGTCGCCGTCGATTTGCTCGCCGGTCCGGCGGGGCCGCAGCGACATCTGCTGCGCGCGAACGGCTCCACCTTGCTCAAGCCGGGGTTCATCGCCGTCTATCTCGAAGGTCAGGATGACAGCGCCGAGGACGATGACGATCGGATCCTGCCGATGATGAACGAGGGCGATGTTGTGCGGCTTGTGGGGCTGCGCGGGACGCAGCACTTCACCGAACCGCCGCCGCGCTTCTCCGAAGCCTCACTCGTCAAGGCGCTCGAAGAACACGGCATCGGTCGTCCGTCCACCTACGCATCCATCATCTCGACGCTCAAGGATCGCGAATACGTCGACATGGACGGGCGTCGCTTCATCCCGACCGACATTGGCAAGATCGTCAATAATTTCATCAGCGCTAATTTCAGCGAGTACGTCGACTACGGCTTCACCGCCGCCATGGAAGACGAGCTCGATGCGGTCTCGCGCGGCGAGGAGCCGTGGACCGATCCGCTGCAAAAATTCTGGCAGCCGTTCATCGATCGCGTCGAGCACATCGAAAAGAATGTCTCGCGCGACGAAGCCGCGCAGGCTCGCGAGCTCGGGACCGATCCCGAGTCCGGCAAACCGATCTCGGTACGCATGGGTCGCTTCGGACCGTTCGTGCAAATCGGCACCCGCGACGACGAAGACAAGCCGCGTTTCGCCGGACTGCGTCCGGGGCAGTCGATGGATCGCATCACCCTGCCCGAAGCGCTGCAGCTCTTTCAGTTGCCGCGCAAGCTTGGCGTCAACGCCGAGGGTGAAGCCCTCGAAGCGAACATCGGTCGCTTCGGACCCTACATCAAGTACGGCAGTAAATACGCCTCGCTCAAGGCCGAGGACGACCCGTACACCATTACTTTGGAGCGCGCCTGCGAAGTGGTCGCGGCCAAGAAGCTCGCCGATGCCAACCGCATCATCCAGGACTTTGGCATCGACGACATCCAGGTGCTGAACGGTCGCTACGGACCCTACATCACCGACAAGCAACGCAATGCCCGCATCCCGAAGGAGCGTGACCCCAAGACCCTGACGCTTGAAGAATGCCGGGCGTTGCTCGCCGCTGCGCCGCAGCGGCCCGGGCGCTTCGGTCGCAAGACCGCCGCCAAGGGTAAAGGCGCAGCCACAGACAAGGCAGCGGCCAAACGCAAGACTGCAAACAAGGAAGAAAGCGCCGACGGCAGCGAAGCGATCACCGCAGGCGCCGCTGCACCCAAAAAATCGACGCCAAAGAAAAAAGTCGCCAAGAAGTCTCCGGCAAAGAAAACCGCCCGGAAGAAATCCACAGTCGCGTCCACTGCCGGGTCCGCTGCTACTTCTACCGACGATTGACGGGCGCCGGTGAAGTACCGCCACGCCTTTCACGCCGGCAACTTCGCGGACGTTCTCAAGCACGTCGCCCTGCTCGCGCTGCTGCGCTCACTGACGCGCAAAGACAAGGGACTACTGCTGCTCGACACCCATGCCGGGCGCGGGCGCTACGATCTGGCGGGCAGCGAGGCCTCGCGTTCGGGCGAGGCCGCGAGCGGCATCGAAACGCTGCTCGGCATGGCCGAGGTCTGGCCGGACGAGATCGCCGACTATCTTGCCGTGGTACGTCAGCTGCGTCGCGCCACAGGTTTGCGTCATGCCTACCCGGGCTCGCCGCTCATCGCCCTCGCTGCGCTGCGTCCACAGGATCGACTGACGCTCATCGAAACGCAGGAAGACGAACACGCGGCGCTGCGGCAGGCCCTGCGTGAAGTCGAACGTGGCGCTGTGAAACTCGCCGGCGATGCCGACTCCGGCCGACTGCCACTCGAACGCGTCACCATTGAATGCGCCGACGGTTATGCGCGACTCGGTGCGTGGCTGCCGCCGATCGAGCGGCGCGCGCTCGTGCTCATCGATCCGCCCTATGAAGACACCGGCGGCGACTTTCAGGCGGCGGCGAACGCGGCACGAGACATTCTGCAGCGACTCGCCAATGCGGTGATCGCCATGTGGTACCCGATCAAGCAGGCCAAGGACACCGATGCCTGGCGGCAACGTCTCATCGCCAACCTGCCGTCGCAGGCGGGAGGCACGCCCACCGCCGCGTGCACCGTTGAGCTTTGGCTACATCCGCGGGACAACCGCGTCGGACTCAACGGCTCGGGACTGCTTGTCATCAACCCGCCTTGGCAGTTCGCAGAACGCGCTCGCCTCTGGCTACCCGCGGTTCATGCGGCCCTCGATCCGCAACAACGCGGCGGTTGGTCGGTCAACTGATCGCGCGAGCCGGCCTCGGCGACCTGACAGCGGTGGGCTAACATGACGTCGATGAGCGCAGCCAACCCTCGCAAACCGGATCGATACGGCGTTGTCGGCTATCCGATCGAGCACAGCAAGTCGCCGCTCATTCACCGCATGTTCGCTGCGGCCACCGGCGAGTCGCTGAGCTACGATCGTCACGCCGTGTCACCGGAAGCTTTCACGGTCTTCGTGCGCGATTTCTTTGAATCGGGCGGCTGCGGCCTCAATGTCACCGTACCGCACAAGGAACACGCCGCGCGCCTCGCCGATGAGCTCACGCCGCGCGCCGCGCGCGCTGGTGCCGTCAATACTTTGATCCGTCTTGCCGATGGACGTATCCGCGGTGACAACACCGATGGCGCGGGCCTGCTCGCCGATCTCGACCGACTGGGCGTACCGATCAGGGGCCAGCGCCTGCTGATTCTCGGTGCAGGTGGCGCCACCCGCGGTATCGTGGGTCCGCTCATGGAGCGGGGCCCTGCCGAAATCCTTATCGCTAATCGCAGTGCCGAGCGCGCGTACGCGCTGGCCGCCGAGGCAGCACACCCTGACGTGACCGGTTGCAGTTATACGGTTTTGAACACGTCATTCGCTTCACCCGCGGCTGCGCCTTTCGACCTCGTGCTGCACGCCACACCGCTCGGTCTCGAAGGCGCGGTACCCGACGTCACACCACGCATCATCGGACCCGGCACTTTTGCCTATGACCTCGGCTACGGGATCCCGGATACGCCCTTCGTGCGCTGGGCGATGCAGCACGGCGCTCGCGCAGCGGCGCAGGGGATCGGCATGTTGGTCGAACAGGCGGCCGAGGCGTTTTTTGTTTGGCGCAATGTACGACCCGATACCGCACCCGTGCATCGTGCGCTTGCCGGGTCGACCGCTCAGTCGACGATTTAGTCGGCGTCGTCGGGACGCGAGAACAAACCGTAGCGCCGCGAATACCAAATGAAAAGCGGCAGCTCCATCAGCAAGAAGGTGGCGATCGTGAAACCGAACCAGCCAACCTCGCCAACCAGCAGACTGAATTGCTGTCCCGTGCCGCCGTACAGCAAACCGACCACGAGCAGTGCGCAGCCGTTGGCGATCAAATCGTTGATGGCGAGTCGTTGCATGTCTGCACCAGCGAATCGTGGATACACGTAGAAGTAGGCCGCAGCGAGAATCACGGCATTGACCAAGATGACGAACTGTTCGGGGTTATCCAACGGCGAATTCCAACGGTTCCAACGGTGTAAAGAGGCCGTCACAGTGTAAACCGCCCGCCTCGGCTATCCTTTGCCGTCGATTCCATCCACCAGCCGCCGGTTATCCCCATGTCCTTGCAGATCTCGCGCCGTCACCTGCTCTCCGCCGCCGCTCTTGGAGCCGGCGTCACCGCTCTGCCCGCGTTCGCACAACTCTTTGCCACACGTGGCTTCACGCATGGCGTAGCGAGCGGCGAGCCTGCGGCCGACTCAGTGTTGCTATGGACACGCTACGTGGCCGACGGCGACACACGCCTGCGGGTGGAAGTTGCGGCCGATACGCTGTTCGCGCACGTGCTCGCGGGTGGCGAAACTCGGGCCGCGCCCGAGCGCGATTACACCGCACGACTCACCGTCACCGGCCTCGAGCCGGGTCGATGGTATTTTTATCGATTCATCGCCCCGGATGGTTCGTTCAGTCCGGTCGGTCGCACGCGCACCCTGCCGGTGGGCGATGTCGGCCGCTTCGGCATTGGACTCTTCTCTTGCTCGAACATCGGCTTCGGCTGGTTCAATGCCTACGCCCATGCTTGCGAACGCGCCGACCTCGATCTCATCGTGCATGTTGGTGATTACATCTACGAATATCCGCTCGGCGCTTATCCCGATGCCAAGCAGATGCTGCCGGGTCGCCTCCTCGAGCCAGCCCACGAAACCGTCACGCTCGCCGATTACCGTCTGCGCTACGGCTGTTACCGACTCGATGCCGATCTGCAACGACTGCATCAGTCCTATCCGATGGTGATGCAGTGGGATGACCATGAGTTGACCAACGACGCGTGGCGGGATGGCGCGGAAAATCACCAGCCTGAAACCGAAGGCGACTGGACGACGCGCAAAGAAATCGCCGAGCGTGTCTACCGCGAGTGGATGCCGGTTTCCGATGAGCGCTGGCGCGAATACCAGATCGGCAAGCTTGCCACGCTCTTCAAACTTGAAACGCGCATCAGCGGTCGCAGTGCGCCACCCGATCTCGAAGGCGCCCTCAAGGGAAGGCAGGATCTCGCTCGTGCGCTCGCCGATTTTCGTGACGGGCCGCTCGCCGATCCTGCGCGCACGCTGCTCGGCGAGAGCCAGGAAGCCTGGCTGCGCAGCGCGCTCGCGCGCTCGAGCGCTGCGGCGACGCGCTGGCAGGTCGTGGCCCAGCAAGTGTTGATGGGCGAGATCGTGATTCCGCAGGAAGCAGCCAACTGGGTTGGCCCAGACTCACCGGAACCGGTACGCCGCAGGCTTGCGGTGGGCCTTGCGGCGGCGCGCGCGGGACTGCCATACAACCTCGACAGTTGGGGCGGTTTTCCGGCCGCGCGACAGCGCTTGCTCGCCGATGCCGCACGCGCCAAGGCGAACCTCGTCGTGCTCGCCGGCGACACCCACAACGCTTGGGCGCAAAATCTATCGCTCGGACGTGAACCCGTGGGGGTCGAGTTCGCAACGCACTCAGTGAGCTCGCCGGGTTTCGAGTACACGCTCTCGGCCGTCGACCCGCAGCAAATCGCGCGCGCCGTGCGCGCCACCAACCCGGGCCTCGCATACATGGATGCGAGTCGACGCGGCTACACGAGCATTCTGCTCACGCCTGAGACAGCGACCGGCCAGTTCCATTTCCTGCGCACCGTTCGCGAGCGCGACACGTCGCTCGTAGAAACGATCGCGCTGCGGGCGCAGCGGGGCACGAATCGTCTGAGTCCCGCCTAAAATAGCCGCGCGCAGCTAAACTGCCGTCGATACGCGCAACGTATCGAGATGAACGCGTTGCTCGAGGCGGGGCACGCCTTGTCCATCAATCGCCTGCCACAGCATCGACGGTCTCGCGTCAAACCAGTCGATGTTGATCAGACCGAAATTGGTATCGCGCAACACGCCGCCGATACGCCGGGCGTTCGGTGGCGTGACCGGCCACACTTCCGTCAATCCGCTCGAAGTGAAATCCCACAGTGGGTACGGGGCGTGGGTCGTGAGGCATGAGACCTCGGCGTAGTGCGTGTCGCCGCTGATGCAGATGAGCCCATCGGCGCGATGCCGGCGAATCGCCTCCAGCAAACGCTGATGATCTTCGGCGTAGTTGATCCAGGCTTCCCAGCCCGGGAAGTCCGCGACGACCTGCAGACTCGACGCAAGGATCCGTGCGTCTGCGGGGATGGCGAGTTGTTGCTCGAGCCATTGCCACTGCGCATCGCCCAGCATGCTGGCCGCAACGTCCGGATTTCTTTGATATGGCCCAGGCACTTCGGCGCCCTGTTGCTCGAGGTTTTTTGACCAGTCTTCATACGACTGGTTACCGAGATCGAGCTTGCGGATCGGTGTACGATTGAATCGCAGATCGGGCAGCAAAATCTGCAAGCGACGACCCTCGGCGCCGAATGTCAGCGCGTCATAGATCCCGTCGCGGGAGCGCCTAAGCGAGTACGGTGGCTCTCCCCAAAAGTCGCAGAATATCCGCTGCGACTCCCGCTTGAGCGGATATTCCGTACCCGCGTCATTCTCGCCGTAATCGTGATCATCCCAGATCGCGAGAATCGGCACACGCTCGCACAGTCGACGGAAGCCAGGCTGAGCGGCGAGCTGCGCATACTTGGTGCGCAGAATCGCCGCATCGCGGGTATCACCGTAGATATTGTCGCCGAGAAAAATGAAGAGATCGGGAGCGCTGGCGAGCACGGCCTCCCAAATGGGTTGCGGCTTGTCTTCTCTCGCGCATGATCCGAAAGCAATGCGCCTTGGCAAATAATTTTGGGCCGGTTGCCTAACCGAACTCGCCGACGCGGCGGCGGCAGCCGACGCAACGGTATCGCCACCCGCGAACTCCCCGCCGACGGTGGGGACAAGCAAGCCGGCGGCGAGGAGTTCGCGTCGATTGATCATGATTACAGCGGATCGGCAGTAAACCCTCGGCCGATCAGAAACGCGCCTTGAGCGTCACGAAGTACTGCTGGGGAGCACCGACCAACAAGGTCTGCGTAGTGCCTGAAGGGTCAGCGTTGACGAAGCCATTCGACCCGATCGTCGAAATGTAGAGTTCGTCGGTGGCGTTAGTCACCGAACCCTGCAGCGTAAGGTCTTTAACGAAGCCAAGATCGGTGAAGCGGTATCCCACAGTGGCGTTGACCAGCGTGTAGGCGTCGACACTGCCCTGATTGAAGAAGGTGTAGTAGCGCTTGTCGTTGTAGCTCATGTCGGCACGGGCAAAGAAATTACCATCGTCATAAGCTACTTCGCCACGAACCATGAACTCGGGTGAATCCGGGACGGTCTTGCCGGACACCGGAACACGAACGCCGTTGGTCACGTAGTCGTCGTCGTACGTCGAATCATTCCAAGCCGCCGAGGCAAACACCGTCAGCCGCTCCGCGAGACGCCAGTTGAGCGCTGCCTCGATGCCGTTGGTGGTTACGCCACCAACGTTGGCGAGGACGGAGGGATTGCCCACGATGCCCGGGCCCTGCTGAATGGCGAGCAGACGATCATTGAACGCCACGTGATAGGCGGTCAGCGAACCCTCGAAAGCGTCGAGCCGGAAGCGCCAGCCGAGTTCGAAAGTATCCGAGGTCTCCGGCTGCAAGGTGTCCCGAATCGCTGCGAATCCCGCTGCGGTGGTGCTGAACGGCCCCGCGGTATTGGCACTGACAAATGCGCGTGCATTGCGCGCGGCTTGTCCAAAGATTTCACTGCTGTCGGCGAGGCTCCAACTGAAGCCGATTTGCGGCAGGAAACCCTCGGAGGCATCGATCGTACCGGTCTTGTTGGGACCGACCACCGTGCGCGCGTTGTTCTCGACCTTCATGCTCTTGAAGCCGAAATTGAGCTTGAGAGCATCGCTGACCGTGTAGGTGTCGGCGAGGTGAAACTGCGTGGTCCGCGTCTCGAATTCGTACTCCCACTGGGTCAACAGCGGGTTCGAGAGAAATCCGGTGAAGTCCTGCGTGGGTCCAAGCAGATTGCTCTCGGGATAGAAGCGGCGGGCCTGATTGAAGTCGTTACGCTCGACCCAGACACCCGCATCGAGCGCATGCGCGCCCATTGTCCACTTGACCGCGGCGATCACCCCTTTGCGATCGATGTCGTACTCGGTTGTGCGCACCGACATTGGCGCGCCGCCCGGCGTAGGGACATAGGGCGTTCCCCAAAGTCCCATGCCCTCGTTCTGATGCAGGTAAGCCTTGATGTCGACGGCAAGCGTATCGCTGATCGCCGAAGCAAAGCCGACGTATCCGAGCTTGTCTTCGCGGATGCCGGCGGCATTCCAGTAGGCGTCGTCGCAGACAACGCCGCTCGAATACCCTGACGCAGCACAGGACACCGCAGCACGCACTGCAGCATCCCAATTGGGTGCGAAGTTGTCCCAGTTCGCACCGCGACGACGAATGATGTCGTACGACATGTCCTGATAATCGGCTTCGGCGCGATCGGAGTAGTTGTAGTACGCCGTCAGCGTCGAGCTATCGCCGAAAGGTTGCACGACCTTGAGGTTGTACATCCGCTGCTGCTGCTCACCAAAGCCTTTCCACTTTTCGGTGGTGCTGTCGACGACGGCGAGCGCGGCGCGCGGGCCGCCCGCAGTCAACTCGCCGGAATCGAGGACCGCGGTATAGCGCCGCGTGGCATCGCTGCCACCCGTACCTTCGAGTCTCGCACCAAAGATTTCAGAGGGATTCCCCGAAGAAAACTCAATAGTGCCGCCAAGGTTGCTGGTCGAGGCCGTGCCGAGAGAACCAGCGCCCTGCGCAAGCGACACGCGCGCGACGCTTTCGGAGGGAATCGCCCGACTGATGTGCAAGCCGTTATGGTTGCCGTACGACATGTCGCCGAGCGGAATGCCGTCGAGCGTAAAACCCATCTGGTTCTGGTTGAAGCCGCGCACCACGATGCGCGTCGACCACTCGTAGGCGCCGAAGGGGTCTGCCGCCTGGAAGTTTACGCCCGGAAGCTTTTCGATGGCCTTGAGCGGACTCGTACCCGAGGGCAGATAGGCGATCTGCTCGCTGCCAAGCGATTGCTGCTGACGCGTGGCGCCGCGCGAGAAGATCACGATCTCCTGCAGTTCCTCGCTCGCCTTCGGGCCGTCATTCGATTGGCCTACGGCGGGCGTCGTTGCCTGCACGGCGAGCACGAGGCCGGCCAACATGATCTGATTTTTCGTAGTGTCGTTTTTCATTGAAGTCGTCTCCCTGAATCAAACGCCGATCACGCCGCCATCAGTCCGCTGAATCACGATGGTTGCGGAGCGCGGCCGAGCGAGGCCGCCATCCGGCCAGTGCGAGCTGTACTTGGTGGGATCGCCGATGTTGGCGGCCGCAGTGTCTTCGCCCGGATGCTGAATATTGACGAACAGCGAACGGCCGTCCGGCGACTCGGTGATACCGGTGATCTCGCACTCGACCGGGCCGACGAGGAAGCGACGCAGCTTCGCGGTGCCCGGCTGGGCGCCGACAAAGGTCGTCTGTTGGCGCGTGGCGCCGCTCGCATCGGTGTTGGTGATCGTGCGCGGTCCGCCATCGCCCACCGTTCCCGGAATCGCCGCGAGCAGCATGCAGTTGGTGACGTCGGTGAAGGCACCGTCGTCGGTCTGTATCCAGCAAATGCCATTCCGCGAAAACCAGAGTCCGTCCGGACTCGAGAAATCGTTCTCTGCCGTCAGGCCTGAGAGGTTCACGTTTGCGGCATTCGCCGTCGAGCGCGCACCGAAGAGATAGACATCCCAACGGAAGGTCAGCGCCGCGGGTGTGCTTTCCTGCCAGCGAATGATGTGGCCGTTGGGATTGCCGCGTTGCGCCGTGCCGTTGGTACGGGCGTCGTTGTAGTGCCGCGGGTTGGCGGCATCCGTGCTGGCGAGCGTGCGCAGCGTCGCATTATTGTTGGTGAGCGTCATGTAAACCGCGCCGGTGTTGGGGTCGACGGCGCCCCACTCCGGACGGTCCATCTTGGTCGCCCCCGACACATCGGCGGCAAGACGCGCATTGATCAACACATCGGCCTGGTTGGCGAACGAGTAGCGCGTATTGCCGGAGTTGACCGCGCCAACATTGAAGGTCAACTCGACCCAGCGACCCGTGCCGTCGGCTTCAAAGATCGCCGTGTACAACTTGCCGTTGTCCAGATACTTGTCGCCCGCAGCGAGCCCGCGCGACGCATCAGCGGGATCCCACAGCGCCGTCGAGACGTACTTGTAGATGTACTCGTTGCGCGAATCACAGCCCATGTAAAAAACGATCGGCTTGCCGGCTTCGGCCTTGGCCACCCAAGCACCCTCATGGGCGAAGCGGCCCATGGCTGTGCGCTTTTTGGGCACGGAGGATGGCGTGAACGGATCGATCTCGACGTTCCAACCGTAGGTGTTCGGCCCGTTGCGATAATCGTCCGCCGCCGTCGCGCCACGAACTTCCGCATTCCAGCGACCGTAGAGATCGTCGCTGGTGTCGGGAGTCACCGTAGCCCAGAGCTCGCGACCGGCTCCGGCTACACCGTAGCGAGCCATCGATGTCAGCTCTTTGGCAGTGCGGCGCGGATTGTCGGTAGCGGTGGTGCGTCGAAAGTAGCCGGCCCAGTTTTCTTCGCAAGCGAGATAAGTGCCCCAAGGCGTATAGCCATGGGCACAATCATTGACCGTGCCGCGAGTGCGAGTGCCGTCCTTCGAATACTTTGTGATCATGAACGCCGAGCCGCGCGCCGGACCCGAGAGTTCCATCTCGGTGAGGGTGTGCACCCGACGATTGAAACTCGAGTCCTGCTTGTAGGTCCATTCGCCGTTTTGCTTGACCACCTCGGTGATCGAGACGCCGTGAACATAGAATTCCTTGAGCACCTCTTCGGCGACCGTGCGCGCGCCATTGACGATCGTCGGGCCGGTGCGATGCAGGAAGACGGGTGTGATGGCTTCGTGATTCATCACGAGCAGCGCGCGGTCGCTGGCAGTTGCCGAATAGCGACCGTCGGCGCCAAGACCGTAATACTCGATCGCATCGGAGTGATCACCGATGCGTGCGTCATACGACGCACCGGCATCGGATCCATCGTTACGGTAAAACGGGACGCCCGCCTTGATCGGGTCGCCGAGGCGCAACAACACGGTGGCGTAATAACCGGGAGGCAACGAGATCGCGTCACTCACCGACTTGGCAACGGCCGAAAAACCGAGTGCGGTAGCACGGGTCGGCGCCGTGTATCCGGCGGTCGAAGACGATGCCGCAGTGGCGGTCGATACCGTCAGGGGATTCTCTGAATCACCGCAACCCGCAAGCGCACCAAAGAGCGATGCGGCAGCGAGACCTGCTCCACCCTTCAGGACTGCACGGCGCGCGATGATGGCGCTCATCTCCGGATTATTTGAGGTATTGGTTACGAGATCGTCGTGATCACTCATGTACAAACTCCTGAAGTTCTTTCCCGCATTACCGGCGCAGCTGATCAACGCCGGAGCGCGGGCAATCATTCCCCCTGATCGTGTACGGACCGTGAACGGCTTTTGGCAGTTTTATTGACGGGATCGTTCCGAAGACGAGCGAAACTTCAGGTCACTGCAGTAAATAATTCACACTTTTGAAACGTGAATTGATCAGCCTGCAGAGCATGCGACTGATGCTGGTCACGGACGCCTGGAGGCCGCAAACCAACGGCGTCGTCAACACTCTCGAGCACACTTGCCGCCAACTCACGGCCATGGGAGTTGTGGTCGAGAGAATTTCTCCGGAAATGTTCTCGACCGTGCCCTGCCCGTCCTACCCGGATATCAGACTTGCATTCGGCGCGGGCGCCGATGTCAGACGTGCGCTCGACGCGTTCCGCCCCGATGCCATTCACATCGCTACGGAGGGCCCGCTGGGCGTCGCGGCCCGGGCGCACTGCCGACGGCGGCACTGGCGTTTCACCACCTCTTATCACACGCAATTTCCCGAGTACGTTCGCGCCCGGTGGCCGGTACCGCTGGCCGTGGCGTATCGATACATGCGCTGGTTCCACGACGCTGCCGCGCGCACGATGGTGGCAACGCCGATGATGGAACGATTACTGCTTGACCGCGGCTTTCGAAACCTGCGGGCGTGGTCGCGCGGTGTCGATACGGAGTTGTTCAGGCCGGTGACAGCCGATCCACAGCGACGGGAGCCTCGGCTGATCTATGTGGGAAGAATTTCGGTGGAGAAGAATATCGAGGCTTTTCTGGCCACACCCCTGCCGGGTCAAAAGATCGTGGTCGGCGATGGACCAGCACGTGCAGCGCTTGAGAAAAAATATCCGCAGGTCGAGTTCTCGGGGATGCTGTACGGCGGCGAACTCTCTTCAAAGATTGCCTCGGCGGACGTGATGGTGTTTCCCAGCCGAACGGATACTTTCGGACTCGTGATGCTCGAGGCCATGGCGTGCGGCGTTCCGGTGGCAGCTTTTCCCGTAACAGGACCGCTGGATGTCATCACCCAAGGCGTAACCGGCTGGATGTCCGAGAACCTCATCGAAGCCGTCGAACGAGCTTTGCGCCTCGATCGCAGCGCCTGCAGACGCGCGGTGGAGGCGCGCTCATGGCAGTCCGCGAGTCTGCAATTTTTGGGCAATTTGGTAGCCGCCAACGCGCTGAGTGCGCTGCCGAGTCGATCATGGAGTACGCGTCGTGCCGACCCGGCGCTCTGATCTCCCACCAACGCGGCGCCTGAAGCCGCTAGTGCAACCACCCGCTGCGGTACCTCCGTGGCTTTGGCGCAGCGTCAGCCGTCTGACTGGCGTCGATCACCTCGAAATCTTGTACCGGCAACTCCCGACTGATCTGCGCGGTGCAGAGTTCGCAGTCGCTGCCCTAGGCATACTCGGTATCAGCTGGGACTGCCATTCGGCGGAATGGGAACGAGTCCCGGCGGCAGGTCCGCTCGTTGTTGTCGCCAATCATCCTTTCGGTGGTATCGATGGTCTTGCGGCCATTGCCGGTCTCTGCGCGCGACGCCCGGATCTCAAGGTCATCGCCACTACCGTACTCGGAGCGATCCCGGCGCTGCAGGATCTCATCATTCCGGTAGATAACTTCGGCAGGGCAGAGGCGCGCAGCGCGAATGTCAGAGCGGCGCGAAAGGCGCTGCGGCATGTGTGGGGCGGCGGCGCGTTGCTGATTTTTCCGGCCGGGCAGGTCGCTCACCTCGATCTCGCCACCCGGCATATCGCCGATCCGCCATGGAAGCGCTCGGCAATCACGCTGGTGCGCGCCGCGCGCGCAACCGTAGTGCCGCTGTATGTTCACGGCAGCAACAGTCTCGGCTTTCAGCTCGCGGGTGTTGTACACCCGGCGTTGCGTACCGCTCTGCTGCCTCGCGAGGTGGCCAACAAGCGCGGGCTTCGACTCGACCTGCGAGTCGGCATGCCGCTGTCGGCAGAGCGAGTCGGCGCGTGCCAGTCGGCAGAGCGGCTCGGCAGATTGCTGCGTGTCAGGCTCTACAGTCTCGCAGCGCCGCGCGGCAACGACACGACCATCACAGTCACGCAGCGCTCAATCGACAAGGTTCTGGAGGAAGCAGTCGCGGAGGCTCGGGACCCGCGACTGCTCGCCAAAGAAATAAGCCGATTGCCCGCAGCCGCGCGGCTCGTGACGATCGGCAACATCGAGATCTATCTGGCATCTGGAACGCAGATCAGCCTGCTGCTCGATGAGATCGGACGGCTACGTGAATTGACGTTCCGCGAAGTCGGCGAGGGTACGGGACGAGCACGGGATCTCGATCGATTCGACCCGACCTACGAGCACCTGATCGCTTGGGATACGGCAAAGGAATGCGTGATTGGCGGATATCGGCTTGCCAGGATCGATGCAGTGCGACGCCGTTACGGGCGCGCCGGACTCTACCTCTCCACACTGTTCGACTTCCGTGATCCATTTTTTGCTTTGCTCGGACCGGCAGTCGAGCTTGGACGATCCTTTGTTCGCCCGGAGTACCAGCGCAGCTATGCGCCGCTGCTTGCCCTGTGGCGCGGCATCGGCGAGTTTGTCGCCCGTAACCCGCGCTATTCGCGACTCATCGGACCGGTCAGCGTCAGCGCCGATTACGACCACGCGTCGCGGGATCTGCTGGTGCGTTACCTGCGCTGGCACCATTTCGATCCTGTACTTGGCGCGTTGGTCCGTGCCCGCACGCCTTATCGGCCGTATGCGCCCTTGGCCGCACTGGGGCGGGAGTTACGCACGCTGCAAACGCTCGATGAACTTTCGCCGTTGATGGACACCTCTCGAATCGGAGACGAGATGAGTGCACGAGGACCGGGTGTACCCGTGCTGTTGCGCCAATACCTGAAACTGGGCGGTCGTATCCTTGGTTTTAACGTCGACCCTGCGTTCGCGTACTGCGTCGACTGCCTGACGCTGGTCGATCTGTGCAAGACACCGGATGCAGTACTCGGCAAGTACATGTCGCCAGCGGGACTGGACGGCTTCCGTCGGCAGCACGCGGCGAGGTCGTCGGTACGCAGCTAGAATGGGGGCATGACTCCCCCAGTCGTACTCCTCGTCTTTCTGACCCTGGTCGCTCTGCATGCGGCAGTCGAAATCTGGCTCGCACGGCGTCATATCGCGCATGTCGCAGCGCGGCGCAGCAGCGTACCCGAGTCATTCCGCAGCGCCATCAGCGAGGCAGCTCATGCCAAGGCTGCCGATTACACCTGCGCCAAACAACGCTTCCGGATGCTGCAGTTTGGCCTCGGGCTGCTGCTGCTGCTCGTCTGGACGATCGGGGGCGGACTCGAAGCCCTGAATCGCTTGCTACTCGATTTCTTTGGTGGCGATGTTTCGGCCAACGGCAGGCTCGCTTATCAGGTTTCGCTGGTGTTCGCTTTCTCGCTCATCGGCGGCCTCATCGAGCTGCCGTTCGACTGGTACGCTAACTTCCGCATCGAGGAACGCTTCGGCTTCAACCGCATGACGATTCGTCTTTGGCTGGGCGATCTCCTGAAGAATCTTCTGGTGAGTACGCTGATCGGCCTGCCGCTGATCGCGATGGTGCTTTGGCTGATGGGCATGGCCGGCGCGACTTGGTGGTTGTGGGCCTGGGGCTTCTGGGTGACGTTCAATCTTGTGCTGATGGTCATCTATCCGCTCTTCATCGCGCCGCTCTTCAATGAATTCAAGCCGCTGGAGGATGAAGCACTCGCGGCGCGAGTCAAGGCACTGATGGATCGCTGCGGCTTTTCTGCCAAGGGACTCTTCGTGATGGACGGCAGCAAACGCTCCGCGCAATCGAACGCCTATTTCACCGGACTTGGTCGCGCGAAGCGCGTCGTGTTCTACGACACGCTGCTTGCCCGGCTCTCGCCCGGCGAAGTCGAAGCCGTGCTCGCACACGAGCTCGGTCACTTTCACCACAAGCACATCATCAAAATGATCGTGCAGATCTTCGCCATGAGCCTGCTCGGTCTGGCTGCGCTCGGCTGGCTGGCGGAGCAACCGGCCTTCTTCCTGGGTCTCGGCGTGACACCCAACACCACAGCACCCAACGATGCGCTCGCGCTACTGCTCTTTCTGCTGGTGCTGCCGAGTGCCACCTTCTTCATCACGCCGCTCGGCAGTCTCGCCTCGCGCCGACACGAATTCGAGGCGGATGCCTATGCGCGGACCCATGCGAGCGCCGATGCGCTCGCCAGCGCCTTGGTCAAGCTGACCGAAGACAACGCCGTGACGCTGACCCCGGATCCGCTCTATGTGCGATTTCATTACTCGCACCCGCCGATGATCGAGCGTCTGGCTGCGCTGCGCGCCCCGCCCGCCCCCGCTTGACTGCCCTGCATTAATATGCATAATGCGCGCAATTTTATGCACGCAGACCTGCAACAAGCCGATCGACGAAACGCCATCCTGCGCCTGCTGCGCGGCGCGGCCGTGCGCAAACAGGATGAGCTCGTCGACCTGCTGCGCCGCGAAGGCTATGAGGTCACCCAGTCCTCGGTGAGCCGCGATCTGCGCGATCTCGGCGTGCTCAAGGCGGGGGGCCGCTACCTGCCGCCCGATGCGAACCAGCGTGCGCTCGATGACTTCGGCACGCTGCGGCAGTTCGTCCGCGGCGTCGCCACCGCCGGCAGCTCGCTCACCGTGCTGCGAACCACGACCGGCGCCGCGCAAAGCGTGGCGATCGCGATCGACACGGCCGAGTGGCCCGAGGTCGTCGGCACCCTCTCCGGTGACGACACCATCTTCATCGCCACCGACACCGCGACCGCCCAAGCCGCCGTGGTCGCCCGGCTGCGCGAACTCTTTCGTCTCTAAGGATCTGCCATGTCCCAGCCCATCGTCCTTGCCTATTCAGGCGGCCTAGACACCTCTTTCCTCGTTCCTTGGCTCAAGGAGCAGTACCAGCGCCCGATCATCACGGTCACGGTCGATACCGGCGGCATCGACGCCGCGGCGGCGAAGACGCTCGAGGAACGGGCTCTCGCGTTGGGCGCAAGCGAACACCATCAGATCGACGCGCGCGCCGATTATTTTGCACAGGTACTGCGCTTTCTGATCATGGGCAACGTACGGCGTGGCCAGCTCTATCCGCTTTGCGTCGGCGCCGAGCGCGTGATGCAGGCACAGACGATCGCGCTCATGGCGCGCAAGCTCGGCACCGGCAGCATCGCTCATGGCTGCACGGCCGCGGGCAACGATCAGGTGCGCTTCGAAGTGGCACTGCGTACGCTCGCCCCCGAACTCGAGATCATCGCGCCAGTGCGCGATCGCCACTTCAAGCGCCAGGAAGAACTCGAATTCCTGCAGAGCCGCAATCTGCCCGTGCCACCCTTCGGTGCCGCCTATTCGATCAATCGCGGTCTGTGGGGCGTGAGCATCGGCGGCAAAGAAACCCTCACCTCGGCGGGCAGCATCCCGGATGAGGCCTGGGTACTCTCGAAAGATGCCTTCAGTCAGCCGCGAGCGCCCGAGCGCCATGTGCTGCACTTCGAGCGCGGCGTACCCTGCGGGCTCGATGGTCGCTCGCTCTCGCCGGTCGAGGTCATCGAGACCCTCGAGCAACTCGCCGGGCCTTTCGGCATCGGCCGCGGCATTCATCTCGGCGATACCATCATCGGCACGAAGGGTCGCGTCGCCTTCGAAGCACCGGCTGCCGAAGTTCTGCTCAACGCACACCGCGAGCTAGAAAAGCTCGTGCTCACCGGTCGGCAGCAGCGAATCAAAGAAATGCTGGCGGGACCCTATGGCGACTGGGTGCACGAAGGTCAGCTGCTCGACCCCGTCTGCCGCGACATCGAAGCGCTCTTCCTGCAATCACAGGAGCGTGTCACCGGCACGGTCAACGTGCTCTTCCGTCCGGGTTCGGTGTTCATCGAAGGCGTCGAATCGCCCTGGTCGCTGATGGCAGCCTCGAAGGGCGTCTATGGCGAAACTACTGGCGAATGGACCGCCGCCGATGCCCTCGGATTTTCTCGCATCGTCGGTCTTACTGGCGTCTTTCATCGCCGCGCGGGCGAGCGCGCGGCCACCATCTCGACCTCGGACCTGCAGGGGAAGTCAAAGAAATGAGAACGGTTGTCGTCGACAAGATCGCTTCGGTCACGCAGGCCTGCGGCCTCGGGCACGAGGTGCGTATCGCCACCGAGAACCTGCCTTCCGAGGAAGGCGTGGTCGTGGTGGTCGAGATCCTCAACAGCAAGTCGGGCTACAACACGCTGGAGCTCACCAGCGGCCGCATGGCCAAGGTGAACAAGGGCGACATCGTGGTCGGCGCCCTCGGCCATCGCAAGGCGCTGTTCGGTTACTCGGGTCATGTGCCCGACAAACTTGCTGCGGGCGACGTCATCCAGATGCTCAACATCGGCGGCGTGCTCGGGGTCTGCGATTCGGCGAATCCCGACAAGGGCAAGCCCTTCGATTGTCGCGTGCTCGGCGTGGTGCTGCACTTTCCCTACCTCGGCGAACGCATTGGCGTGCCCGCACGCGCGGGCTACCGCAAGCTCGACTTCAACGCCTTGCTCAATGCGCAAGACGTGCCGGTGGTCGCACTCGCCGGGACTTGCATGGAGGCGGGCAAGACCGCCGCAGCCTGCTCGATGGTCAGTCGTATGCGCCATCGCGGCTTGATCGTCGATTGCTTCAAGGCAACCGGCGTTTCGCTGCGTCGCGACATCCTCGCCATGGAGGATGCCGGCGCGCGCAATTCGATGATCTTCACCGACCTCGGCGTCATCACCACCACACGCGCCGTGGGACCGGCGCTCACGCGCACCATGATCACGGAGATCGCTGCCAAGAAACCCGATGTGATTGTCTTCGAACTCGGCGACGGCATTCTTGGCACCTACGGGGTCGACTCGATCCTCGAGTGCGAGGACATTCGCAAGGCACTCACGGGCGTCGTGCTCTCGGCCAACGATCCGGTCGCCGCTTGGGGTGGTGTGAAACTGCTGCGCGAGCGTTTCAAGATCGAACCCTGCGCAGTCACGGGTCCCGCCACGGACAACGCAGTCGGCGTCGACATCATCCGCGAGCAGATGCACGTACCGGCGTTCAATGCACTGACCGATGGCGCGGCGCTCGGCGACTGCGTCATCGATGCGATCGGCCTCGGTCAGAAGTTCCCGGCGGTCGCTGCGTCGTGAAACGCATTCCGACCATCGTCCTCGGCGGCACCGGCTATGTCGCAGGCGAAGTGCTGCGCCTGCTCGCCGGGCATCCTCACCTCGAGATCGCCGCGGTGATGTCGGACTCGCAACCCGGCGAAGCCGTCGGTAAAGCTTTTCCGCATCTGGCTGCTGCGCTCGGTGATCTGCGTTTTTCTGCCGAGGCGGATGTCACGGCGCTGATCTGTCGCTTGCCGGTGAGTGCCGTGTTCTCGGCGGCGCCGCATGGTGTGAGCGCTGCGCTCATCGATCGGCTGCTGACGGCGGCCGAGGCCGCAGGTACGCAGCCGCGCGTGGTCGATATCTCGGCGGACTATCGCTACCCATCTGCCGAAGCCTATGCCGCCGTGTACCAGCACGCGCACGGCGCGCCCTCGCGTCTCAAAGATTTCACCTGTGCCCTGCCTGAGCATCTCGCCGTGGCACCGACACCTCATGTTGCCCATCCGGGCTGCTTCGCCACGGCAACGTTGCTCGCCAGCGTGCCTCTGCTCGCGCTCGGGCTCGCCTCGCCGACACTCTTCGTGAGCGGCGTCACCGGCAGCACGGGTTCGGGACGCAAACCCGTCGATGGCACACATCATCCGACGCGGCACAGCGATCTCTACTCCTACAACGCGCTCGTACATCGCCACATCCCGGAGATCACCGCCTGCGCCGCAGCGGCGAGCGGTGTGACGGCAGACTTCGCGTTCGTGCCGCACTCGGGGCCCTTCGCCCGCGGCATCCATGTCACCGTGCAGGCCGCCGTCGCCGCAAGTGCGGGCGGACTCGATGCCAAAACGCTGCTCGCGAAGTTGCGCGAGTTCTATGCCGACGCGCCGTTCGTGCGCGTGCTCGATGCCGCGCCACGCGTCAAGGATGTCGTCGCCAGCAACTATGCCCACCTGCATGCCACCACCAACGGCCGAACCCTCGCAGTCATGTGCGTCGTCGATAATCTCGACAAGGGAGCCGCAGGCGGTGCCGTGCAGTGGATGAATCGTCTCCTCGACCTGCCCGAAACCGCCGGCCTCACCGCTCCGGCGCCGGGTTGGACCTGAGTATCGCCTGATTTAATCAAAGAATTCGAGAACCCCATGAGCCCCGCCGATCATCTTGCCCCGGTCTTTGCGCAGTACCCCATCGAGGTCGTCGATGCCGAGGGCGTCTGGCTGCACACCCGCGATGGTCGGCGCATTCTCGATCTCTACGGCGGACATGCCGTGGCGGCACTCGGTTACAAGCACCCGGGCTGGACGCGCGCGCTGACCGAGCAGGCCAAGGCCTGCAACTTCCAAAGTAATGCCGTACCCATGGATGTACGCGTGCGTGCGGCTACGCGGCTCGTCGATTTTGCCGGCGGCCATTTCGACAGCGTGTTCTTCGTCAACTCGGGCGCCGAGGCCAATGAAAACGCGCTGCGCATGGCGTTCAAGATGACGCGGCGCTCGAAGGTGGTGGCTGTCGAAGGCGCGTTTCATGGACGTACGGCTGCAGCCGGTGCCGTCACCTGGGGTGCCGACAAGAAATGGTATGAGTTTCCGCGTCCGCCCTTCGACGTTGCCTACATCCCGCGTCGCGCCACGAGCGCGATCGATGGCACAGTCGATGCCGACACGGCCGCGGTGATCGTCGAGCCCGTACAGGGCGTCGGTGGTGCCTTCGACATGGGACGGGAGTTTCTTGCAGCACTCCGCGAGCGCTGCAATGCCGTCGGTGCGCTGCTGATCTTTGATGAAGTGCAGATCGGCGTTGGCCGCAGCGGCCATCCGTTCGCAGCGAATCTTTATGACGTGATGCCGGACATGATCACCACCGCCAAGGCACTCGGCAACGGCTTTCCCTGCGGTGCGCTACTGATGACCCCTGAGGTCACCTCGGCCATCAAGCTCGAAGGACTCGGCACGACGTTCGGCGGCGGCCCCATGGCCTGTGCGGTCATCGAAGCCGTGATCGACGCCATCGAAACTGAAGGCTTGATGGACAACGTGCAACGCATCAGTCGCTATCTGCGTGAGACCTGCACGGTGGGGCCGGTGGTCGGCCATCAGGGCGCCGGTTTCCTGCACGGCCTCATCACCGCGAAGCCGGCCAAAGAAGTACAGAAGGCGCTCCTCGAGCGGAACATTCTCGCCGGCACCAGCGGCGATCCACAGGTCGTGCGTCTGCTGCCGCCGTACACGCTCCAAGAACAACATGTCGATCTCCTGCGGGGGGCACTGAAGGACCTATGAAACGCTTTCTCGATCTCGCCGACTTCAGTCGCGAGGAAATCCTTGATCTCGTCGCACTCGCCCGTCGGCTCGAACAACACCCCGAACCGCGCGCCCTCGCCGGCAAGATCTTGGGGCTCGTGTTCTTCAATCCGTCGTTGCGCACGCTGTCGTCCTTCCAGGTCGGCATGATGAAACTCGGCGGCTCGTCGTTCGTGATCACGCCGGGACAAGGCACGTGGCAACTGGAAACGCGGACCGGTGCCATCATGAACGGCGCGGCGGCCGAGCATGTGCGCGAAGGTCTGCCAGTTCTCGCCTCCTACGCCGATGCGCTCGGCATCCGCGCCTTCGCCGAAGGCAAAGATTTGCAGCACGACCTCGCCGAGACCGCCTTCAAGGCGATGGCTGCCGTCGTCGACAAGCCGCTCATCAATCTCGAATCGGCCATGAATCATCCCTGCCAGGCGCTCGCCGACTGGAAGACGCTGGAAGATCTCGCCGTGCCGCAGCGCGCCAAGTTCGTGCTGTCGTGGGCGAATCATCCCCGGGTGACACCGATGGCTGTTCCGGCAGCCACCGTGCACATGGCCGCACAACGCGGTATGGAAGTCGTGGTACTGCGCCCGGAGGGTTTTGCCCTGCCGCCCGAAATCATGGACAAGGCGCGCGCTGCGGCAGCGGCCTCGGGCGGTACGGTACGCGAAACCAACAATCGTGCTGAGGCGCTCGCCGGTGCACAGGTGGTGTACGCCAAAGAATGGGGCTCGACCACCCACTATGGCGACACGGCGGGCGATGCCGCGCTGCGCACCAATCTCGCCGACTGGTGCGTGCGCGAAGACTGGTTCGCACGCGCTGCGGGCGACTGCAAATTCATGCACTGCCTGCCGGTGCGGCGCAATGTCGCCGTCGCCGACGAAGTGCTCGATGGTCCGCGCAGCGTGGTGCAGCTCGAAGCCCACAACCGGCTGCCTGCCCAAATGGCGGTCCTGCACCGCATGCTTTCGACTGGAGGAACTGAGCGATGATCATGCACCGAGCCGACCCTGCTGCCGTTATCCGGGCGTTGCGCAGCGCGGCGCCCTACATCCGCCTCTACAAGGGCAAGACCTTCGTGGTGAAGGCGGGTGGTGGCGTATTCGGCGACCCGGCTGCGACGCGCGCGTTGGTCGAGCAAATCGCCATCCTGCATTCACTCGGCATTCGCGTCGTGTTCGTGCACGGCGGCGGTCCGCAGCTCACCGAAGTCACCGAAAAACTCGGCGTGCCCACACAAATGGTGGAAGGACGACGCATCACCGACGAGCGCTCGATCGATGCGACTGCGATGGTACTGTCGGGGCTGATCAATACGCGCATCCTCGCCGTCTGCCGCGAGCTCGACATTCCGGCGATCGGTCTCAGCGGTGTCGACGCCGGCCTTGTGCAAGCGCACAAGCGCGCGCCGGTCAAACTGCAGGCGAGCGATGCCACCGTCGATTACGGTTTCGTCGGCGACATCGATTACATCGATACCGAGGTCATCCGCAAACTGCTCGACAACGGTCTGATGCCGGTGATTTCGCCACTCTCCAGCGACGATGCGGGCACGCTGCTCAACATCAATGCCGATACGGTGGCCTCGGCCATCGGCGCGGCGCTCGATGCCGAAAAGCTCATTCTTTGCACCGGGGCTCCCGGCATTCTCGAGCGGGTCGAAGATCCGACTTCGGTGATCTCTTACACGGATCTTGCCGGGCTCAAGCGCTTGCGCGACGAGAAGCGCATGATTGACGGCATGCTGCCGAAGGCCAAAGCCATCGAGCATGCGATCCAGGGCGGTGTCAAACGCGTGCATGTCATCTCCTACAAGTCCGCCGATGCGATCCTCGCCGAGGTATTCACCAACGAGGGCACAGGTACGCTCGTAGTCGCCGATGTCGGCAAACTGGCGCCGGCTGAGCTCGCCGCCGGAAGCGGCGCAGGTCACGCCGCAAGCGACAACCCACACACATGACGCGACTCTGGGACAAAGGCGCAGCGCTCGATGAGCGCGTGCTTACCTACACGGCGGGCGAGGACCATGCGCTCGATGAGCGCTTGGTCGCCTACGATGCGCGCGCCTCGATTGCCCATGCGCAGATGCTGCACGATCAGGGTTTGCTCTCTGCCGAGGACTGCGAAGCCATCGAGAGCGGCCTCGAAGCGCTCGCCGCTGCCCATGCGCAAGGCGAATGGAAAATCGAACTCGCCGACGAGGACGGACAGACCGCTCTCGAAAAACGTCTGACCGCACGCATCGGGGCCGCCGGCGGCCGCGTGCATCTCGGTCGTTCGCGCAACGATCAGGTGCTCACCGCACTGCGACTCTATCTGCGTGATGCCACCGCACAGATCGCCCAAGGCGCACTCGATGTCGCCGCAGCACTCGATCGACTCGCCGAACGCCAAGGCGACCTTGAGCTGCCCGGCTATACGCACATGCAGCAAGCCATGCCGAGTTCAGTGGCGCTGTGGGCGGGCGGGTTCGCCGCCGAATTGCGTGACGATGCCGAGGGTCTACGCGGCGTGCAGCGCAGGCTCGGCAAAAATCCGCTCGGCTCCGCTGCGGGCTATGGCACGCCCGGCCTGCCACTCGATCGCGAAGCCACGCGCGGCGCGCTAGATTTTGACGTGGTGCACGAGCCGGTCACGGCGGTGCAACTGTCGCGCGGCAAGGCCGAAGCGCAGCTGCTGTTCGAAATCACCCTGCTCATGCAGGATCTCGGTCGCTTCGCCGCCGATGTGTGTCTGTTCTACACGCAGGAATTCGCCTTCCTCGAGCTGCCTGACGAATTCACGACGGGCTCGTCGATCATGCCGCAGAAGCGCAACCCCGATGTGTTCGAATTGCTGCGCGGTCGTACGGCGACGGCGCAGGGCTGCCTCATCGAGGCGCTCGGTATCTTTGCCAAACTGCCGTCGGGCTATCAGCGCGACCTGCAACTACTGAAGCTGCCGCTCTTCCGTGGCATCGACCTCGCCTTGGCCAGCACCGCCATTCTGGTACCGGCGATCGACGCCATGTCGTTTCGTCCCGACAACATCGAACTCGATCCGGCGATCCACGCCGCCGAGCGCGCCAACGAACTCGTGGTCCGCGAGGGCATTCCGTTTCGCGAAGCGTATCGGCGCGTCGGCGCTGCGCTCGCCGCGGAACGTGCTGCAGCGCCCTCTTTGCCACCGAGCGAGACGCCATCATGATTGGTCAAAAAATTCCGTGGCGTGAAGATATTTCGCTCGCACATCTGAATGCGCACTCGCGCAACAGTATGGTCGAGCACCTCGGTATCGTCTTGACGGAGATCGGCGACGATTACCTGCGCGGCACCATGCCGGTCGATGCGCGCAGCTGTCAGCCGATGCGGTTGCTGCATGGTGGTGCCTCGGTGGCCTTTGCAGAGACGCTTGCCAGTATCGGTGCCAACTGCACCGTCGGGCCAGATCAGGCCGCAGTGGGCCAGGAAATCAATGCCAACCATTTGCGTCCTGCGTACGAAGGCGAGACCGTCACCGGAACCACGCGGCTTCTTTACGCGGGCGCACGCAGCCAAGTATGGTCCATCGAAATCTGCAATGCTGCGGGGCAACTCGTCTGCATCTCGCGGATCACCATGGCGATCATCAAAAGACGTTGACTCAGCATGGACTTCGAACGCACCCCTGACCCCTCGCTGCTCACCTATACCCACCTGATCTACGCGCTGCATGCGCTATCGGTATTGGTCGGTGTGGTCGGTGCGGCAAGCATCGTCGGCAGTTTTATCTTTGGCGTTCCTTCAATCGTCGCCGTGATCATGAACTATGCACGACGCCGCGAAGTCGCCGGCACCTGGCTCGAGTCGCACTTCTCCTGGCAAATCCGTACCTTCTGGTGGGCACTCGGCTGGAGCATCATCGTGCTGGTCATCTCGGCGCCCTTGATGCTGGTGATCATCGGTTTCGCGACCGCGGTGATCGGTTTGCTGCTGATCGGTGCCTGGGTGCTGTATCGCGTGGTGCGCGGCTGGTTGGCGCTGCGTGATCTGCGCCCCCTGCCCCGTTGAACGATGGGCGCTTCACGCATGCTCGCTCGTCATGAACCAAATCGGTCGTCACACACGCTGCTCGCTACCCTGATTGGCGTTGTGGCCTGTCTTGTGCTCGCGGGGTGTGGCCAGACCGGTCCGCTCTACCTGCCCGACGATCAGGGCGAGGTGATCATTCGCGAGGCCGCTCCTCAACAACCCAGCGCTCCGACAAGCCAGCAACAACCTCCGACGACGCCGTAGTCCGTCATCTCGGTTTTCCGCAGCATCGCCTGACGGCTCATCCGGCTAGCATGGCCGCCGATGTGCAGCCATCGCTTCAATGCCTTGTGCCTCCGCCTGCCTGCAATGCGCGACAAGCTGCCATGCCACCGCCAGCCATGCAATCGCCTGGTCGCAGTTTGCACCGCAGGTCACGTCCATCCTCTGGCCTGTACTTAAGGCAACGCACTTCGGCCGCTGCACCCGAATGGTCTTTCGCCAATCGAACTCGGAGGCCGCCCTGACAGTCCATGGAGGTATAATCTGCCGTGCTAGACAGCGTCATCTCTCTCAACAAGGAATCGTTCCATGAAGTCTGACAAGCTCACTCGCCGTCAGGTCCTCGGTGCCACCGTGCTCGGACTGCCGGCCATCCCGGTCGTGATCGAAACCGCCATGGCACAGGCCAAGCCCGCCGCCGGCGCGCTGCCCCTGCTCGGTCCTAACGAGCCCGCCGCGAAGGCGCTGGGCTACATCGAAGATGCGACCAAGGTCGACAAGAAAGCCAACCCGAACTACAAGCCGGGTCAGATCTGCGGCAACTGCCTGCAGTGGGCCGACAAGGACCGCAAGGTCGCCGCCGCCAAGTGCAACCTGTTCCCGGGCAAGCTCGTCAAGAACGCGGGCTGGTGCAAGGTCTGGGTGAAGGCTCCGGGCGTCGCCTGATCCACATGCGGAGCGGCCGGGCAGGAGCATCACCTGCGCTGCCCGGCGCGCTCCTCGCGTGCTGTCTGGGCACGCTATTATTTCTTTGGGGTTGCAGCCCGCCCTCGCAACCCTTCAACGCCACCGAAGTCTCCGGCATCGATTACGGCCGCGGCCTGAAGATCGCCGATACGGCCGGACAACTGCGCAGCCTCGAAGATTTCGACGATCGCGTGACGATCGTGTTTTTCGGTTTCACGATGTGTCCGGACGTCTGCCCGAATACCCTGCTGCGCCTGAAACAAGTCCGCAACTCGCTCGGCGAGGCGGCCGAACGCGTGCAGGTCATCGTGGTCAGCGTCGATCCCGAACGCGATACGCCCGAGCGGCTCGCCGCCTACGTCAATAATTTCGATGCCTCCTTCATCGGCTTGCGGCCCGAGCCACAGCAACTCGAGGCGGTGATCAAGGCCTTTCATGCCATCGCCGTCAAAGTACCCTCGAAAGATGGCAGCAGCTACACCGTCGACCACTCGGCAACACTGTACGTGTACGACCGCAGCAACCGGCTGCGACTGATTACGCAGCCCGACTTCCGCCTCGACGCCTTCGCCGACGACCTGCGCCGTCTCGTCGCCGAAGGCTGACCCAGCGGCATGTCCGCCCTGCCCCCGCATCCGGATCTCGTCCTCGTCGACGGTTCCTCGTACCTTTATCGCGCCTTCCATGCGCTGCCACCGCTCACCAACTCGCGCGGCGAACCGACGGGCGCGGTGCTCGGCGTCATCAACATGCTGCTCAAGTTCATCCGCGAGAACGCTGGCGCACGCATCGCCGTGGTGTTCGATGCGCCGGGCAAAACGTTTCGTGACGAGCTCTATGCCGAATACAAGTCGCATCGACCGCCGATGCCCGACGATCTGCGCGCCCAGGTGGTCCCGCTGCTCGAGATCGTGCGCGCACTCGGCTTGCCGCTGCTGCGCATCGAGGGCGTCGAAGCCGATGACGTGATCGGCACACTCGCGAGGCGTGCCGCCGACGCGGGCCAGATTGTGCTCATCTCCACCGGCGACAAGGACATGTGCCAGCTCGTCGGACCAAAGATCACTCTCGTAAATACGATGAGCGGCAGCGTCTACGATCGTGAAGGTGTGAAGGCCAGGTTCGATGTCTGGCCAGAACAGATGATCGACTACCTCGCGCTGGTCGGCGACAGCTCGGACAACATTCCGGGCATC
>JBILGD010000186.1:0-11587 GCA_044351225.1 Steroidobacteraceae bacterium | reverse complement strand
CTGATGGGTGTCGCCATCCTCTTCGGCTGGGACAAGGTACTGGAAGCGTACATCGTCGCCGGGCTACCAGCCGCATGGGTGGATCTCACCGTTTTATTTTGACTCAGCTGTCGACTATTATTTGATTGTCAATCTCCGCCAAAAAAATAATCGAGCGCTCACTGTAAGCTCCTTGAACAACGACGGGTATCGCCCGGCGTTAAGCTGCTGCGGATACACCCTCCAAGCGATCTTCAATGTCGCTGTACATCGTCTGAAGTCGATCTAAAGTCGCTTGATCGGCCTTCCATATTCCACGCCCGCTAGCCTCAAGCAAGCGGCTGACCGCATTTCGAACAGCTTGCGGGTTCGCCTCCTCTAAACGCGTGCGGACTGACTCATCAAAAAGGTAGGTCTGAGCGGCGCTATCGAACACCCACTGGTCGATCTCGGCCAGCGCACCCCATCCCAATAAGTGAGTGAATCGATTGCCGATCTCGGCTGCACCCGAATGACCGTGAGCCAGCATGCCTTCGAACCACTTGGGATTGAGAATTTTTGCTCTGGCCTCAATCTTTAAAAGTTCATCGCTGTCATTAAGCCTTACATCACCAGTAAAGCTTTCTGCATAGGTCAATGGGATGGACGTTTCGCGCCCACTCCTTGCCGCAAGACGAAGTGCTCCGCTATGCCCGTAGTAGTGAGTCATGTCGGTAAGGCCATATTCAACAGAGTCGATAGCCTGGAAAACATGGTCGACCTTGCCGAGAAGTCCTCGCAGGACTTCAGGAGCCTCACGACCCGCCCGCGATCCGCCTGTCATGAATGCCGTTCGTTTTTGATACAGGTCGGCGAGCTGCTCCTTGCCTTCCCATTGGCTTTCATCGATTACCGCATCGACGCCGTTTCCATATTGACCCGGGGCCTGCGAGAAGACCCGTGCCGTAGCGTCGTCCTGCGAGCGGCCCTGAGCAATCAGATCTAACGTATTCGCTCTCAAGAAGTTTTGGTCAATCGGCTCATCGACAAGACAGACTTCGCGAAATAGCGCATCCAATAGATCCAAAGACATCTGGAACGTGTCGCGGAATACCGCGGATACGTCCAGCAGGACGTCGATACGCGGACGCCCTAGCGACTCAAGAGGCTGCAAGCGAAAGCGGAAGATCTTTCCCTGACCGTCTCTTTCAGGTTCAGCGCCCACTAATGCGAGCACCACGCCTAGCGTTTCGCCCTCACTCTTGATCGTATCCATCGCCCAAAGAGTCTGACCGATCGTACGCGGCCAGCTTCCATGCTGCTCGTGGTGACGCGTGATCAACATCTCAGCCATGCGTCTGCCGCGCTCCAAGGCGCTGTCGGTCGGTAACCGCCATGGATCAATGCCGTGAATGTTACGACCTGAAGGCAAAGCACCCGCGCCGGTACGCACGGGATCCGCTCCATACGCTGGTCGAATAAATCTGCCATTCAACGCATGAATCACCGCGTCGAGTTCACCCGAACATTGCGCGATGCCGTCAACGATCTTTCGTGATTCAGCAACATAATCAAGAAGAGCTGGCGGCGCTTCGCTGCCGATCGTCGATGTCCAAAGTCGCAGGGCGTTTTCACGTCCGAACACTGCTCTCGAGACGAACAGATCGCGGAATTCCCTCACTTTCTCCTGTGGGAATCCAAGTGACATGCATAAGCCGCTAAAGCTCGCTCGTCCCTGTCTAGGAACCTCCAAAGCAGCTTCGATAAGCGCTCGCGTTTTCTCTGGTTCAGGTGACTGACCAAAGATGTGCAAGCCGTCGGAGATCAGCCGCTCTTCGATCATCGCAATCCAAGCGGTCACCCGATCTCTATACGACTCGATAGATTCGTCTGCCTGTCTGGGAAGCTCCGGCAAAAGAGAGTCTAAGGAATCATTCGGATCGGAGACTCGCCGTTGCGCCTCTGCAAGCTGCTTATAAATCCCGGCGCGCGCATAGGGCGGTATCGCATGACTGATGACCGTCGCATAGCCGCGTCGGCGGGCTACGGCTGCTTCAGAGGGGTTATTCAAAGGATACAAGTAGAGGTGCGGAACGCCCCCAAGAAGCTGATCGGACCAGCAGTCCGCGGTCAGCGCGGCCTGCAGTCCAGGCATCCACTCGGCGGTACCGTGCATTCCAACATGGATGATGGCGTCGGCTTTCCACTCTTTCTTGAGCCAAGCGTAAAAACCAACGAACTGGTGATGAGGGGTAAATCGACGGTCAAAAAGCAGACGCATCGGATCGCCCGGTACCCCCATCGGTGGCTGCAGACCGATTGTCACGTTTCCGAACTTACGAATATCGAGTCTCATCGATTCTCGGCCCGCCGGCGCAATGTCTCCCGGAGCTGCGCCCCAAAACTGATCGATACGATCTCTGATGCTTGCAACGACCAACCTGCGGAAATCGCTCAGCGATAGTGCGACACTCGCAGTGCCGGACGAGAGACTCTCGAGCTGCTTTCCGAAGGCGACCTGCTCGGTCGCTGCATCACCAATGTCATAACCCTCCGCCTTGAGCCTTCGCAACAGCGAGGTGACGGAGGCAGGAACGTCCAATAATGCAGCGGTACCTGCCTTACCAAGCCCCGCTGGAAAGTTGTAGAGAACGACGGCGACACGTCGCTGCGAGGCAGGTTTGTGGCGAAGTCGAATCCAGCCTTCGATTTGCTCAAGCGCCCGCTCGAGTCGGTCTGGTACAACAGTCAGCTCGCCATCCTTGATTGCTCCCAGAGCAACGGTACTTGCCACGCCGTCCATCTCCGGTAAGTCGTACATGACGACTGATTGCATGGACGCAACGCCGCGCTCTTTCCATTCCGACTCACTCTGCATAAGCAGCGGCTGAACAACCAGATACGGAACATCGAGTGCCGACAGCAGATCCGAGGCAGTTTCGTGGTGGTGCCCCGGTTTCGTCGAAGAAGCCGGACCGCCGACTATCGAGAACCCCATCGTGGAGACGAAGACGTCGACAGGCTGTCCAATAAGCCATTCGCGGACGGCAACGTGTGCTTCGATCCCCGAGACAAAGACGGGTAGTGCCGCAAATCCCCGTGATTCGATGCCTCGAACCAAGTCACGTAGGTACGATAGGTTCTGCACGACGTGCTTTCTCATGCCCAGCAAGGCAACAAGCGGCTGGCCTTTTTTATAACGACCGGCCTTCTTGGCCCACTTTAGATAACTTTGAACGTCGTCGAAGAGAGCACCGGAATCCGGGTCCCAGCAGCCCATTGTTGGGATAATTGATACCGGAGCGACGTCGAGCTTTTCGGCGAAGCAGTCCTTGAGAATCAGCTTCACCATCTCGGTGATATTCCGAACGTCAGGCTGATTCCAGTAAAGATTCACGCCGAGCCATGTGCGGAAGCCCGCGAGTTTCTGTGGAATAAGCGGCAGCATCTTTGCAGCAACTTTGACAAGCTTCGTATAAGCATAGAGCGTGTCCTCATCTCTCCCACGCGTAATCAAACGCATCAAGAACTTCACTACCTTGGGGGCCTCACCTTTTTTTTCTTTGAAGCGATGCTCTCCGACGCGCGTTAGAGCCATGACCTCCGGCATGCTTTCGTAGGCAAACACCGCGGCGGCACGCGATTGCTCAAGCTCACGGGCCAGCCAGTCGGCCTGCGATCGCATATTGATCAGGCTAATGAAGACCACATCCGAGCTTCGGATGGCCTCGACGAGTTGAGGGTCACCGGCATCGACATGCGCATCATGAAATTGACGGATAAGCACGTCTGCGCCGTCCCCCGCCAGGCGACGGCCCACTTCGCCCCAGATGCTCGCGTTGAATCGCTCGATACCGACGATGAACGTGATGAAACGCATCACACCCCCCCATCAAGTTGACACCTAGATATGTCTTGCTATGTTGACACTTATTGGCCGTCGAGCGTAACCAGAGTTTGTTGTGCAACAAAATTTTCCTTTTTCAGCGATTGTCGGGCAGGAGGAGCTCAAGCTCGCCATCCTGTTGACGGTTGTTGACCCAACGATCGGCGGAGTACTCGTGACGGGTCACCGAGGAACCGCGAAAAGTACTGCTGTTCGCGCCTTGGCGGCCTTGCTACCTCCGCTCAAGTTCGTGGCTGACTGTCCCTTTAATTGCGACCCGGAGGCGATTACTCCACGCTGTCCTCATTGCCAGTCAGCGCAGGTTCGCCGTCGAGGCACGGTCAGTCGATCCGTTCCGGTCATAGATTTACCGCTCGGTGCCACCGAGGATCGCGTGGTCGGATCCGTCGACATCGAGCGTGCATTGGTAGACGGCGTACAGGCCTTCTCGGCAGGACTACTCGCATCGGCCCATCGCGGGTTTCTTTATATCGACGAGGTCAACTTACTTGAGGACCATCTCGTTGACCTATTACTTGACGTTGCTGCAAGCGGAACAAACGTCGTCGAGCGCGAGGGGTTGAGCGTTCGTCATCCCGCACGCTTCGTATTGGTTGGCTCTGGCAACCCCGAAGAAGGCGATCTGCGACCTCAGCTGCTCGATCGTTTTGGACTACACGCTCGCATTCGTACCCTGAACAGTGTCGAGCAGCGGATGGAGGTTGTTAAACGCCGTCTCGAATTTGAGACCGATCCTTTTTCCTTCATCGCAAAATTTACGCCTGAGGAGAAAAAGCTTCGCGCGAAACTTGCTCGGGCGAAAAAGTTGCGATCCTCCATTGATATCGCGAACGATGCACTCGCCCTCGCGGCCTCTCTCTGCGACAAACTGGCCATCGATGGTCATCGCGGTGAACTTGCGATCACTCGAGCAGCAATGGCCCTCGCCGCTTTGGAAAATCGTAAAACGGCCACGCTGGATCATGTCCGTCGGGTCGCTCCGCTCGCTCTCGCACACCGACTAAGGAAGGATCCGCTAGAACCTGCAGCCGATGATGAGCGAGTTCGGCGTGTTCTTGCAGATGTAATTCCTAAATAACAACGATGCTCCCGCTTACTGGTCTCGTCGCATTCGACGCGCCACGACTTGCGCTGTCGATGCTCGCGCTCGATTCGCGCCTTCGCGGGGTCGCCTTCTCCGGGTCAGTGGGCAACGGCAAAAGCTCATTACTAACGGGCTTTACAACACTTGTTCCCGGAGTGCCCGTTTTCGACCTGCCTCTGAGCGGTGATCAAGAGGCACTTCTCGGAGGTCTTGATGTAGAAGCGACGATTGGGACCGGGAAGCGCATATTTCGGGAAGGGTTGCTCGCACGTGCCAACGGCGGAATTTTGATCGCAGAGTCCTGCAATCTTCTACCGGAACACACCGTCAATATCTTGATGAGTGCTCTTGACGAAAGTCGTGTACGCATCGAACGCGACGGCGAAAGCCGACAGATTGATACCCGCTTTCGTCTACTCACTTCGTTCGATCCGGCAGAGGGCACGCCGAGAGCACACTTACTTGACCGTATCGGTCTGATTGTCTCACTGCCAAAGTTATCGACTGAACTTGAGAGAACGGAAATTTTACGTCGGCATTTCCGACCTAACACAGACGAATGGGCCGAAGAGCACGAGCTCATGAAGTCACTCATCGAAAGTGCACGCGAGATTCTCCCGGACGTATCAATCAGCAAAAAGATAGCGACACAACTCATCGACATCTCAATCGCTTTGGGGGTACAGGGGCATCGAGCCGACCAATTCGCACGACTCGCCGCATGCGCGAGCGCAGCTTTGGCACTGCGGGCGGAAGTTACGCATGAGGATCTGGAGATCGCAGTCCGTCTCGCGTTACTCCCGAGAGCTACGCGACTCCCCGAAAGAAGCTCGCCACCCGCCCCCGCCGAAAGCCCCACTTCCTCGCTCCCACCTGAGCCGTCTGAAGAAATTGATGCCGCCTCTTCCAACGCTGATCAACCCCCTGAACCCATCGATGAGGTTCTTGAAGCGATCGAGACCGATTTGCCCGTCGCCCTAGAGAGTCTTCCGTTTGCTCGACAGCGATCCGGACGGAGTGGCTCCCGAGGCGCCGTTGAAGGCACGCGGGGTCGCCATATCGGTAGCGTTCCCGGATCAATCCGACGACGCCGACTCGATGTGATCGCGACTTTGCGGGCGGCATCCCGCTGGCAGCGTGTACGTCCACGCGGCAACTCTCGCGTCAGAATCAAAGCAGAAGACTTTCGTATCAAACGTTTTCGCTCTAAAGCGGGATCACTTTTCATATTTGCCGTAGATGCCAGCGGCAGCATGGCGCTAAATCGCATGCGGCAAGCAAAAGGCGCCGTGCATGCCCTGCTCAGTCAGGCCTATATCCATCGTGACAAGGTCGCCTTGGTATCGTTCAAAGGCGAGAGCGCTGAGGTAATTCTTCCCCCAACAAATAGCGTCGAACTGCTACGGCGGGCGGTAGATCAAATCCCTACGGGTGGTGGAACGCCAATCGCCGCGACAGTACTTCGCACCCTGGAATTGGCAGAGCTTGCCCGTCGTAAAGGATTCAAGAACATCTGTCTCGTAATGCTCACCGACGGAAGAGCAAACATCGGGATACGCGCAGAACGGCACGGGGTGGAGCAAGAGCTGAAATTACTCTGTCGAAGCCTACTTGAACAAAACATCCAATGTCTTGTCATCGATACGCAACGCAGCTTTCTTAGTCATGGCCCAGGCGAAAACCTGGCGACCTGGCTCGGCGGTCGATATCTCTACTTACCCAACGCAAGCGCGGATCAGCTTGCAAGAGCAGCGATTGGTCGTGGTTAACACCGTTGTGAACGCCGCGCCATATAGTAAGTAGCGAATTAGTCGGATCGATCCGCCTCGTCCATCAATCCGTTCACGATCAAGTCGCGGGCTTGACAGGACTCTTGTTGCTTGATGCGCCATCATCTTTTACGGTGTCCCAAGCAACTTTTTGTAGAAAAAGCGCATCCTCTTTTGATAAGCCGGCGGTGTAGCCGTTGCCGCGAGGATCTATCCGGTAAACCGACGCCAACACAGTGCATGCCGCGAGGTAAGTCCCGGCCAGACTCGGATGTCGGCGATCGGAAGTATGCAGGAGCAAATCAGGCCGGCTCTGCAATGAGCGAGTGAATGCCAAGCCCGCGGGCACAACACCCATATTATTCTCCCGACCGGCGCGAACATACTCACGAGAGAGTGTTTCAATCATTTCCGGCTTGTCGGAGTAAGCCCAAGTCATGAATAGGAGCGGGTTAGCACCTCTCTCTCGAATGACTTTTCCTTGCTTGTGGACCTGCTCATGGAAAATCGACCGTGTCGCCTCGTCGTAGGGACACCGACTGCAATCCATCATCAAGACGGTGTCAAATCGAGAAGGCTCGGCACTTGCGACGACTTCGTTGTTTTCATCAAAGGCGCTATCACCAATCCCTGCATCCAAATATGCACCGATGTTGTGCCACCTCAGATGCCCGCCACTGATCGTGACGGAGAAGCTCTGCAGCCGCCCTCTCTCGCTCTTTGATAATGCTGAAGAAAGAAGTCGATTGACATGCCCATGCAGCGAGTTGTTGTAGTAGTAGAAACTATTGCCGACATACAACAACCGTTTGACGGACTTTCCTTCAGTCTCGGTTTTGAAATCAAGCGGAGCCGCCGTAACCTTCGGTATCGGCGAGAGCAACGTGCAACTCATCAAAATAACGAGGAATAAGTGCAATCTACGCGTGTTTGCCATGATCACCGCTCCTTTTGATTTTCCGTTGACAGCGCTTTGATCAAGGGCGCCCTCCCAACGCACAACAACAATGGTCGCTGCTAAAGTAATGACGCCAGCTCCCGTCACCCACGCGGCTTCTATTGAGCTGATAGTTACCACAAAAAGCAACAGCAGCCCCTCTTTTAGAGTCAGCTCGATTCCCGTTGCTGTTGAATAAGTAGCCGGTCGGAAGCAACAAACGCATCAACGATGGCAGTGAATAGAATCAGGAGTATTTGTCCTCCAGTCAACGCGCCAGCAGAGGTGTCGGAAATGATGGATAGTAAAAGTCCCGTGATTGTTTGCTCCTCCGCCTTACCCATATAGCCGCTGACCGCTTCGACGTTCACGGCGGCGGGGTCGACACCCATCCCCGCACCGGGTCTATCACCATCTCGACTACCACCGCTCGCGGATCCTGGGGTACTCAAGGCAGATCTGGCGTTGACCCGAAGGGGCTCCAGAGATCAAACAAAATAATAGTGCAGAAGCCGGGATGGCTCTTTTGGGAGGCGAGGAAATCCCCAAGATTCGCCTTGCAAGTATTCGTTTGCAGTAAACTCCGATGCATTACCGTCCGGCAGCTTTCAATACGAAAAGGAGAGGGAGATGCAATCTCGCAAACGAGCGCTAATCGATTTAGTTGTCGCACTGAGTCTCGGGGCTAGCGCGCCGTTGATCGCCCAACAAGCCGTTCCTGCCGAAGACGAACTTGAAGAGGTCGTCGTCACGGGTTCGCAGATTCGCGGCGCTGTCATCTCGGCGGCTCTGCCTATTTCCGTCATCGGTAGCGAAACCATCGAGGTTTTCGGTATTGACTCCGGTGATCAGCTCCTCGACCTCATCCCCGAAAACGGGAATAACTTTGTGAACGAAGCCGCAAACATCAGCGGCGGCGTGAACTCGGCGGGTGGCGACGTAGGTGCTTTCAACCTTCGCAGCCTCGGTACGGGAAATACCCTTGTCCTGCTCAATGGTCGACGTATGGTGAACTCACCGCAGTATCAAACCGAGCAGGTCGGCGGCAGCTTCGTCCCGGTCAACAGCGTCAACTCCAACATGATTCCGACGTATGGCGTGGATCGCGTTGAGGTGCTTCGCGATGGTGCGTCGGCAATTTACGGGGCCGACGCGGTCGCTGGTGTCTTCAATACCGTCATCAAGCGGGACTTTGAGGGCTTCAATATCGGAGCTCGGTATACGGATTACGAAAATTTCTCGCGAAGCAATCAGTCCGTCTATGCAGAATTTGGCCGTGCCTTCAATGACGGACTCACCAAGTTGAATGTTTTTGCGAGCTGGTTCGACCGCGATCGGGTGAGTTCACAAGACGATCCTCGCTGGGCCGATTCCGACTATCGTCGCTTCGTTGCGGCCGATTCTCCGTGGGCAGGCGACTCGCGCTTTTTGAATGATTCGGCAAACTCGCTTTGGGGTCAGTTTGACGTCGTGCCGGCTGTGACGTCTTACGGACTGACCAACACAATCTGGGACTCTGCGGGCGAATTTGAGACCTATCCGGTCGGCGATCCTCGCTGTCGATATGCGCTCACTGCCACCGTATGTGGCGCAGTCGACGGCCAAGGAACTTATCGGTTCAATCTTAATGACGACCGTGATCTGCGTTCTGCTCTGCAGCGCTTGAATGTGTATGCCACGGTGGATCACGAAATCAGTGAGACGCTCGAGAGCTTTACGGAACTGATGTATTACTCGTCTGAGACGACTACTCGTCGTGGACCCAGCAGCTTCGTTAATGCCGCATCAAATCTTGTCGTCGGCGCGCAAAACTACTACAACCCGTTTGGTCCATGCGGTTCGCCGAATCGCTTGCCGGCATCAGTAATCCCGCGCGTTCCCTGTACAGGCATAGCCTTGTTGATGGACAACTATCGCTGGTCTGAGAAGGGTCGTATTGTCGATAACGACGGCGAAATGTTCCGAGTTGTTCAGGGATTCCGTGGAAAACTCGGGACGTGGGACTGGGAAGCGGCTGCTACATGGAACAAAGCCACCAACGACGACATCACCAGTAATCGAATCAGCAATACGCTGATGCAGGCAGCACTCAACGACTCCACGGCAGCTGCGTACAATCCGTTCAGCGGTGGAGTGAACTCCAACATTCAGCGAGCTCTCATTGATGTTTATCGACTCACTGAGACCGAGCTCACCATGATTGATGCGAAGTTCTCTCGAAATGATCTCTTTGCTCTGCCGGGTGGCAATGCCGGCATGGTAGTCGGAGTTGAAACCCGAGAAGAGTCGTTCGTGGATGATCGCGATCCCCGCCTTGACGGCACAATCCGATTTACCGCCTCAGGTGGCGAAACTTATCCGTTTATCTCGGATGTGATGAATTCCTCGCCTACACCTGATAGCTCAGGCGATCGTCGCACCAATTCGGTGTTTACCGAATTCTCGTTGCCCGTGCTGAAAACTCTTGGTGTTCAACTTGCTGGGCGTTACGAGGACTTCTCGGATCTGGGTGACGCAACCGTCGGAAAGATTGCCCTCGGCTGGCGGCCGTTGAACAACCTGTTGTTGCGCGCATCGTGGTCACAAGGATTCCGTGTCCCGAACCTCGTAACAGTAAACGAGTCCATTGTCTCCCGAACAAACACGACAACAGACTACGTTTGTCAGTACGCCGCAGAAAAAGCAGGTGTCAGCGCGACACCCTGCCGTGAAGGTACTCTCCGGCTTGCGCAGGGTAGCGATGCTCTTGAGCCCGAAGAGTCTGAGAATTTTTCTATCGGCATTGTGTTTGAGCCGCTCGATGATCTCGCTGTGAGCCTTGACTACTGGGAGATTGAAAAAACCAACACCATTGGACTCTTGGGTGAAGAGAACCATACGTTGGTTGATCTGCTCGCGCGTATTGCGAAAGGCCCGAATAACTGCAGCGGGTTTATCGGCAACGCAGCGGTAGTGCGCTCGACCACGAGCTTCAATCTCGATCCAACCGTCTATGCAAGAGCTGGCCTCTGTCCCGCGGGCGACGTGAACTTTATCGATGATCGATACACGAATCTCGATACCCGCACCGCTGCGGGGATCGACGTGGCGCTCGACTACACGCTGCGCACAGATCTAGGTCGGTTCTCAGTTCGCTATGCAGCCTCATTCATGACCGATCTCGAGCAGTTGGCTGGCGGCTTGGCAGGTGATCTCGTCGCCGCACAACAGGCCGGAACGCTCCCAGGCAATTACCCCGTCGACGGATTCGCCAATCTTCTTGGCATGGATGGCAACCCTCGGAATCGTCAAAACCTCACGCTCAGCTGGCGCAAAGGCGACTGGAGCGCATCCTTGTCGGGATTCAGAATCGGTAGCGTGTATGACAGCGGACTCACCTTGCCGAACGGTACCCGCTGGGTACTCCCGGCCATGACAACGGGCAACGCCACGGTGGATTATCGATTCGAGTTATCAGGAGTGAATAGCCGTGTGAGATTCGGCGTGAACAACTTCACCAATGAGCGCGCCCCGCTCGCCGACGATTTCTTTGGGTATATGTCTGATGTTCATTCTGATTACGGTCGTCACTACTATCTCGACCTCCGTCTGAACTTCGGGAAGTAATGGCAAGGGCCAGGGTGACGCTGCGCGGGGAGACCTGCGCAGCGTCATCGATCGACTCGGAGACGGGGGATTTTGCAGCAACAGCAGCCGACCGAACGTTTTCACCATGCCGATTGGCTTGCAAACACATTTGACCACATTTTTGTTGATAAGCGACTCAACGAAAAAAGCCGCCCCTATCGCTTGATCGCTGTCGGTGCAGCGCTGGGGATTGGCGGCTTGGCATTGAAGGGACTATTCGTCTGGCTGGGGGTAGGGCCAGAAACCCATGACATGACCACCCACGAAATCACGCCAGAAAATCCACTACTGCTTAATACTCATCA
>JBILGD010000085.1:0-11655 GCA_044351225.1 Steroidobacteraceae bacterium | reverse complement strand
GAATTTTCGACATCAACGAATCATTGATCCCGCAACCAAAGATTGAAGCGGCACAGCAGGCCGAACTGCGGACACTCGCCGGTGCTCGGCCGGGTGAATTTTTGATCGGTGCCGTAGGGCGACTCGTTCAGTCCAAGGGTTTCGATACGCTGATCCGCGCCTTCATCGAAGCGTCGATCCCGCAAGCCAAACTCGTCATCATCGGCGCTGGGCGCGAACGCGAAGCGCTGGAGAAACTTGCGGCAGGCGCGGCAGTCCGCTTCCTCGGCTTTCGCGATGACGCCAAGACCTTCTACCAAGCCTTCGATCTGTTCGTGAGTCCCTCGCGCAGCGAACCGCTCGGACGCGTGCTTTTCGAGGCGCTCGATGCGGGCACGCCGGTGATGGCCACGCGCACGCAAGGTCCCACGGAAATCCTCTCCCGTTATCCGGGCACGCTGGTGCCGATCGATGATGTGGCAGCGATGGCGGCGGCCTTGCGCAAGCTTGCCGCGAACCCGCCGGCACGCGCGCAGCATGACCTGACGGCCTATCACCTCGACAATGTGGTGCGCGAGACGCTCGCGGCCTATCAGGCGTTGATCGAGCGCAAGCCGAGATGATCGCCGAGGCGATCGCGTACGGCGGGCAGTGCATCCTGCAGACCGGTCGCGCGCACGCGTGACTCAAGGGCACCGCGAGCATTTGAATCGAGCAAGAGGTCACGACAGGCCGTGACCACCTCGCACCCTGCGATGTCGGTGCTATTGGATCCGCCACGCCGCGGATCCGGTGCACACACCGCGCCGAGCGCAGCACAGCGCGCGATACGTGCGGCCTGATCGCCGGCGATCGGAACTGTCACGCAAGCCTTGCCGAGCACCATCGCCTGCAGCAACGTATCACCACCGTTGACCAGCACGACCTGCGTACGCTCGAGCAGCGCCCGCAGTGCGCCGCCGCTCACGCCACGCACAACACGCATCCGCGCATCAGCAGGTGTCCAATCGTTGAATGCCGGTCCGGCGACGAACACCACGCGATGCCCCGCGCGCGCAAGCGTCTCGCCCCAGCGCGCGAAATGCTGCGGCGTCATCGCCGAATCGTGAAAGCCGCTGCCACCACCCGGCACGATCAAGAGCTGCGGATCGCCAAAATCGCCCAATAATTCCGCGGCAGTGACGGCATCGGCCGGCGCCAGCACGGCATCGAGAAAGCGCAACTGCGGCTGATCGAGAAATCGCAATTTCAAGCGCTCGGTCACACCGAGCGCACCGGTAATCATTGCCGGATAGGAAATCCAATGATCATCCAGTAGCCGCATCCAATGCAGCCGAAAAGCCTTGTAGCGCTGTCGACCCCGCGAACTGATGTAGACGACCCGAGCGCCGCAGCGACGCGCCGTGCGCAACTGACCGGTGCGCCCAGCGTTGTCGAACACCACCACATTTGGGCGCAATGACTCGATCACCGCCTGGACCTCGGCCGTGCATAGCGTCGGCGAGGCGGGCAACAAGGTCACCGGATAATGGAAGCCATGGGCGTAGGGGGCCTCGCGGTGCAGCACGAAATGCGCCTCGACTTGCGGCCAGCGTGCGCGCAGCGCATCGGCCAGACTGCGCGCGCGGGCGAATTCGCCCATGCCGCTCGGGCCACTGACCGGGACAAAAAGAATGCGGGGCGAAGTGTGCATGGGCTCGGCTATTATGCGGGCGACTGCCACCGTCGCCGAGGCCTTCATGTACCGACCCGCTCCGGGCCTGCCCGGCCGCCGCTGGATCGATCGACTGCTGTCCAAGACCGCAAGGCGCGCCGCGAGTCGGGATTTTCTGTTCGATACCCTGCCCAAGGGTGGCACGGTGATCGAGGTCGGGGTATTCGACGGCGATTTTTCTGAGCGCATCCTCGCCTTCAACGAGCCGAAGGTGCTGCATCTGGTCGATCCGTGGTTCACCAAGGATGACGGTTCGCTGTTCGATGGTCCGACCCAGGATCTGGGCTCCAAGCACGAGGCCAGTGCCGCGCTTGAAGCGCAGTACCAACAGGTCGCACGGCGTTTCGCCGACGAGATTGCCCAAGGCCGGGTCATCATGCATCGCTGTCTCTCGCACGATGCAGCCCCACTTTTCGCGGACGAGAAATTTGACTGGGCCTATATCGACGCCAGCCATTTTTACGATGATGTGAAACGTGATCTCGAGGCATTTCTTCCCAAGTTGAAGCGTGGCGGCTATATCGCGGGCGACGATTACGATCGACGCGGCATCTGGGATCACGGCGTTACCCGCGCAGTGGATGAACTTCGAGGCCTTGGTACGGTCGATACGGTTCGTCTCAAAAACCATCAGTTCCTGCTGAAAAAACGTTGATCGCGCGAGCTTTTTGTTGCGAGATGGTGCGGTTGCAATCCCTTTCGCAATCTGGTGCAGTTATAATGTTTTGCGGTAGGGGTCGACCAAATGGCGGCCCTGATTGCTGCCACGGTTTCGTTTCAGTCACTGTTCAAAGAGGATATCCACCATGAAGACCCCGATCGTCGTGAAGATGGCCGCCGTCATCGCCGTTGCCGGACTCGCCGGCTGCACCGACCTCAAGCCGCTGCAGGCTCAGATCGACAACCTGAAGACTCAGGTGTCGAGCCTCCAGTCGCAGGTTGCTGCCGCCAAGAGCTCGGCAGACGCCGCTGCGGCCTCGGCCTCTTCGGCTGCCTCGGCTGCCAATGGCGCGCAGTCGACCGCCAACCAGGCGCTCGCCGCTGCTCAGGCCAGCCAGTCCTGCTGCGACGCGACCAACGAGAAGATCGATCGCATGTTCAAGCGCTCGATCTCGAAGTAATCGGGTCCAAACTCGCCCTCGGGCGAGATGCCTCACAGGCAAAAAAACGCCGCGCATTGCGCGGCGTTTTTTTTCATCTTGGCGCAACCGGTTCAAAAACGAATCAGCGCCGATCCCCAAGTCAAACCACCGCCAAAAGCCTCAAGCAGGATCAGATCGCCGCGCTTGATACGCCCGTCGCGTACGCCGACATCGAGCGCCATCGGCACCGACGCGGCAGAAGTATTGCCATGTTCCTGCACGGTGACGATCACGCGCTCCATCGGCATGTCGAGTTTCTTGGCGGTCGCCTGAATGATGCGGATGTTGGCTTGGTGAGGAACCAACCAATCGATCGCCGACTTGTCTAGGCCATTGGCCGCAAGCGTCTCATCGACGATCGAACCCAGAGACTTCACCGCGATCTTGAAGACCTCGTTGCCGCTCATGCGGATGAAGGCATCGAGCCGACCGTCGGCGGTGCGCGCATAACCGCGCGAGGTCCCACCCGAACAATAGAGCAGATCCTTGAACGAACCGTCGCTGTGCAGATGGGTCGAGAGAATGCCGGGCTCATCGGCGGGCTTCAGCACCACTGCACCCGCGCCATCGCCGAAGAGAATGGCGGTGCCGCGATCGGTCCAGTCGACGATGCGACTAAGCGTTTCAGCGCCAACGACAAGTGCACACTTGGCCTCGCCGAGACGCACGAATTTGTCGGCGACCGAGAGGCTGTAGATGAAACTGCTGCAGGCGGCCTCGAGACCGATCGCGGGGCAAGCGCTGCGGATGCCCAATCGATCCTGCAAGAGCGCCGCGCAATTGGGGAATACCAGATCGGGCGTGGTCGAACCGAAGACAATCAGATCGATGTCTTCGGCCGTGACGCCTGCAGCCTCCATGGCCTGCAGCGCCGCCCCGTATCCGAGATCCACGGTGGTCTGCCCCTCGACGGCGATATGCCGTTGGGCGATGCCGGTGCGCTCGCGGATCCACTCATCCGAGGTCTCGAAGAGTTTGACGAGATCGGCGTTGGTGACGACCTTTTCAGGCAGGAAACGACCGGTCCCGGCGATTCGCGAGTGTTTCAGCATGCCCTCGTCATCCCTCGGTATTTCTTTGAGTAATCATTGGTGACGCCTCGAGCGCCTGCTGCACGTGCTCAACGAGCTGCCGGCGTACTGCGGTCGCCGCGATGGCGATGGCACGGGCCAGCGCCACGCGATCCGCACTACCATGGCTTTTTACCACGATGCGCTTCAGACCCACCATGACCGCCCCGTTGTAGCGACGCGGATCGAGCGAGGCCGACACACGCTTGAGCACAGGCCGGGCGATCAGACCGGCAAGTTTGCTCGTCGTATCGGCCGTGAACTCCTGACGCAAACGGCCGCTGATGAGACCCGCGACACCTTCCATCGTCTTGAGGGCGACGTTGCCCGTGAAACCATCCGTGACGACCACATCGACTTTACCGGAGAAGATGTCGCCACCCTCGACGAAGCCAACATAATCGAAATCACGCCGCGCATCGCCGGACATCCGGCTGCGCAACAGGGCGTGCGCTTCCTGGACAAGATCGTGCCCCTTGGTTTCCTCTTCGCCGATGTTGAGCAAGCCCACCCGGGGATGCGGCGTATCGTGCACATCACGCGCCACGATCGCCCCCATCACGGCGAACTGCTCAAGCTGCTGCGCCGTGGCGCGCACGTTCGCGCCAAGATCAAGGATATGGGTAAAGCCCCGCGCATTCGGCACTGCGGACATGATCGGCGCCCGCTCCACTTCGGCCAAGCACTTGAGCACGAAGTGCGCGATCGCGGTAAGCGCACCCGTATTGCCGGCACTCACCACCGCATCCGCCTGCCCCGCGTGTACAAGGTCGATGGCGATGCGCATGGAAGATTGCTTCTTGCGGCGAATTGCCTCGCGGGGCGCATCGGTCATGGTGATGACCTCGCTCGCGGCGACACAGTCGATCCGCGCCGCAAGCGGCGCAGGCAAGGACAGCGCGGCAACAAGGGGCTCGAGTACGGTCGGTTGACCCACGAGCTTGAGCCGCAGCAACGGATCGGCCTCGAGCGCAAGCCGTGCCGCCGGCACGCATTCCTGCGCACCGAGGTCGCCGCTCATCACATCGAGCGCGATGATAGTCATCGGTCAGTTGCTCCCGTGGCAGGAGCAGGCGGGCCAGAACGACCCGCCGACGGGAAACTTCAGCCCGCCGCTTCTTCGTCGGCCGGCTTCTCGATCACGCGCTTGCCGCGATAGAAACCATCGGGCGTGATGCGGTGACGGAAATGCGTCTCGCCCGACTGCGGATCAACCGACAGAGCGGGCTTGGCGAGGCCATCGTGCGAACGGTGCATGCCGCGCTTGGAGGGGGTCTTGCGGCTCTTTTGAACTGGCATGTCGGACTCCTGCGAATCGAATTCGTAAACCGGGCGATCGTGATCAATGATTGCGTTTCAGGAGCTCGCCCAGCCCCGCAAACGGCCTCTGCACCACCTGCTGCGTATCCTGCTGCTCGTCGGCGAGCTGCTCGGGAGCGGCGCACTGACTTGCATCTTCGTGCCGCGGCACCAAGGGCACCGCGAGCAGCAACTCTTCTTCAACCAGATCGCGCAACACGATCCGCCCTTCCGGTGCGAGTGTCGGCTCGATTCCGGGGTCCTGCGCCGCGGCTGCTGCCAAGTCGGCGACCAACCAGACGCGCGAGGCGTTGTCGACCTCGAGCCAAACCGGTCTCAGGCAGCGCTGGCAGCGCAAACCGAGCCGCGCCTTGACGGCCACGTCAGCGATCGGCTGGCCACGCTCGCGCGTGAAACTCAGGCGACACTGCGCCGCACCGTCGAGGCTCGCGAGCTCCGGTGCCAGCCGCGGCAACTCGCGCAACGGCAGATCGAATTCTCGCCTCTCGCCCGTATCGGCCAGACGATCGACATCAAGCTGACGTGACCAGTCGGCAGGCATGGGGCGCGTATAATAGGGGCCACCCCCCCTCGAGTCAAAGCAACTTCCGGATAAGCCGTTGTTTTCCGTAGCTGAAAAGCATCTCGCAGGCCTCGCAAGGCCACTCTGGTTGGCCTCGAGCTCGCGCTATCGACGGGAATTGCTCAGCCGCCTGCAACTCCCCTTCGAGTGCCGTAGCCCCGAGGTCGACGAGTCCCGACACCCCGACGAGTCGCCCGCGGCGCTCGCCGAGCGGCTCGCCCTTGCCAAGGCGCGGGCGATCGCCGGAGAGGAGCCGGGCGCCCTCGTCATCGGCTCGGATCAGGTGTGCGCCGTGCAGGAGGAGTGCCTCGGCAAGCCGGGCAGCGCGGCGGCGCAGATCGCCATGCTCGAGCGCCTCGCTGGGCAGGTGGTCACCTTCCATACGGCCGTCGCCATCGTCGGCATCGAGGCGGGACTCTGGCAACGTCACCGCGACGAAACGCGCTGCGTATTCCGCAAGCTCAGTCGCGCCGAGATCGAGGATTACGTCTCGCGCGAACCTGCGCACGACTGCGCCGGCGGCTTCAAGAGCGAAGGACTCGGGATTTCTTTGTTTGAACGTTTGGAGAGCAGCGACCCCACTGCCCTCATCGGCCTGCCCTTGATCTGGGTCGCGCAGACCCTGCGCCCCTTCGCGAACGCGGCGCGCTAGAGAGCGCGTCGATCACCCGTGAGAGCTCGGGCGGCAGCGGCGCATTGGCACTGAATTCCGTGCCGCGATCCGGCCAGGTGAACGACAAGCTCGAGGCGTGCAGGAACATCCGCTCGAGACCGTAATCGCGCATCAATTCATTGAACTCGGCATCACCGTACTTCGGATCGCCCGCCACGGGATGCCCGGCATAGGCCGCATGCACGCGGATCTGGTGCGTACGCCCGGTCAGAATCGACACCTCGAGCAGTGAGGCCGTACGACCGAAGCCCTGCACGGGCCGAAAATCACTGATCGCGCTCTTGCCCGAGGCGTCTACCTTGACCGTGCGCTCGCCGCCCACACGCAGATCGGTGCGCAGCGGCGCATCGATGCGCTTTTTGCCGAGCTGCCAGCTGCCTTTGACGAGCGCGAGGTAGCGCTTCTCGAAGCCCTCGCCCTCACGTAAGCCCGCATGCAGCATACGCAGCACCGCAGGCTTGCGCGCGATCAGCAACACGCCGCTTGTGTCGCGATCGAGACGGTGCACGAGCTCGAGTTTCTCCGCCTCCTCGGGGCGCGCTGCGCGCAAGGCTTCGATCACTCCAAAGCTCAAGCCGCTGCCGCCATGCACCGCAAGACCCGCCGGCTTGTTGATCACCACGAGCCGCTCGTCCTCGTGCAGGATGGCGCCCGTCACCGTGGCAATCAGGCTCGTGGGTACCCGTGGACGGCGGGCCGCCGTGGCGCCTGGGCCAGCACCTCGACCCGCGTCAATTCCGGTGCTCGTATTACCGGGCGAGGCTTCGGGGGCCTCAAGCCGGACCGGCGGCAGACGCACCTCATCGCCCAACGCCAAACGAGTGTCGATCCCGGCGCGCTTGCCGTTCACCCGTACCTCGCCCTTGCGCACGATGCGAAACAGCCGTGTACGCGCGACCTCGGGGTAATGCCGCGCAAGGAACTTGTCTAGCCGACTACCGGCATCGTCCTCGCCCACGGTGATGTGACGTACCGCGCTTTGCCCGGAGTTTTTCGTAAGACCTTGTTTTTCCATGGGCTTTGCCATATCCTCAGGCAGTCGTAAAAGCGTTTGCCCTTGCTTGGCCCGCTTTTGCAGGCATTAGCGCGGTGCCGGCTGCCCTGTCTGTGGCAAGTCTGCCACTCCGGAAGCGGGCGCCGCATGTTAGTTGGTCCTCGGCAACGAGGCCATCGAATCCGGCCGACAGTCGCAGCGTTTCGAACGCGCCTTCGGTTGCCAGATACCAAGACAGCAGGCACGTGCTTTTCATTTTCGTCACGCTGTTCGCATACCTCCTCGAGGCATTGGTACTGCCCGTCCGCCCGCGGCTTTCTGCCCGGCGCGGTGCGGTGTCCCCTTGGACGACCCCCGGAACACTGTCGGCCCCATCCAGGAGATCAGGGGCCCATGAAAAGAATGTTGGTCAATGCGACGCAGCAGGAAGAACTGCGCGTTGCTCTAGTTGACGGTCAGAAACTCTACGACCTGTCGGTCGAGCTGCCGTCCCGCGAACAGAAAAAAGCGAATATCTATAAAGGGCGTATCGCCCGCATCGAGCCCTCGCTCGAAGCTTGCTTCGTCGATTACGGCGCCGAGCGCCACGGCTTTCTGCCGCTGAAGGAAATCTCCCGCGAGTATTTCCTCAAGAACCCGGCGAGCGGGCGCATCAACATGCGCGAGGTCCTGCAGGAAGGTCAGGACATCGTCGTGCAGGTCGAAAAGGAAGAGCGCGGCAACAAGGGCGCGGCGCTTACCACCTACATCTCGCTGGCCGGCCGCTTCCTCGTGCTGATGCCGAACAACCCGCGCGCCGGTGGCGTCAGCCGCCGCATCGAGGGCGAAGAGCGCGATCAAATGAAGAGCATCATGGATGCGCTCGTCATCCCGCCCGGCATGGGCGCGATCGTGCGCACCGCAGGACTCGGCCGCGCCACCGAAGAGCTGCAATGGGATCTCGACAATCTCAAGATCCAATGGGACGAGATTGTGCAGGCGGTGCTGTCGCGCCCCTCGCCCTTCCTCGTCTATCGCGAGAGCGATCCGGTCACGCGCGCGCTGCGCGATTACTTCTCCGATGACATCGGCGAAGTGCTGGTCGATGAGCCGAACGCACACACCATTGCCGCCGAGTACATGCAGCGCTTCATGCCCGCCGAGGGCGGTCGTCGCCTGAAGATGTACGCCGACGATATCCCGCTCTTCACGCGCTATCAGATCGAAAGTCAGATCGAATCGGCCTACGCCCACAAGGTGCAGCTGCCCTCGGGCGGCTCGATCGTCATCGATTACACCGAAGCGCTCGTCTCGATCGACATCAACTCGGCGCGCGCCACGCGCGGCGGGGACATCGAAACCACGGCCACGAACACCAACCTCGAGGCCGCCGACGAAATCGCCCGACAGCTGCGTATCCGCGACATCGGTGGCTTGATCGTCATCGACTTCATCGACATGGAAGAAACGCGCAACCAGCGTGCCGTCGAGGATCGACTGCGCGAGGCCATGAAAATGGATCGGGCGCGCATCCAGATCGGTCGGCTCTCGCGCTTCGGTCTGCTCGAGATGTCGCGCCAGCGCCTGCGTCCCTCGTTGAGTGACTCGAGTCACGAGGTCTGCCCGCGTTGTCAGGGCATTGGCAGCATCCGCACGGTCGAGTCGATGGCACTCGCCATCCTGCGCCTGATTGGCGAAGAGGCCCGCAAGGATCGCACCTCCAAGGTGATCGCCGAAGTGCCGGTCGAGGTCGCCACCTACCTCATCAATGAAAAGCGCGAGTGGCTGCGCACGCTCGAAGACAAGAGTGATGTCGAGCTGATCGTCGTACCGAATCTCAACATCGATACGCCCGAATACTCGATTCGTCGCGTGCGCGACGACGAGACCGAATTGCCCGAGTGGAAGCGCGTGTCGTACCAGATGCCGACGCCGGCCAAGGTACCTGACCCCGCCGGTACGCGTGAAAAACAGGCCGCGCAGGAGCCCGCCGCAGTCCCCACCTTCCTGCCGACGACGCCCGCACCGATCGTGGTGCAGGCACCCGCCCCGGCGGCCGCTGCACCGCAGACGGTGACAGTCACGGTGCCCGCCGGGCCGCAGCTTGGAATCTTTGTTCGGATATGGCGCTGGCTGTTCGGCGCCCCCGCCGTGGAGATGCCGCCGCCCGCCGAAGATCGCACCAATGGCCGCGGTGATCGCGAGCGCGGTGGTCGTGGTCGGGATCGCAATGGCCGTGGCCGCGATCGTGATCGTAGTGAACGCGGCGAGCGCGGCCGTGACCGCGGCGAGCGCGGCGATCGCAATCGGGATCGAAGTCGCGATCGCGCACCGAGCGCGGAACAGAAGCAAGCGGACACCAAGACAGCAGCACCCGCCGCAGCACCCGCAGTGGCACCCGCAGAGCGTCGACCGGAGCGTGGCGAGGGCGAGCGACGCGGTCGTGATGGGCGTGACGGAGGCCGTGACGGCGGTCGCGAGGATTCGCGTCGTCGCGAGCGGCAAGAGCCGCGCGAGCGCAACGAGGCCCGCGATCGTGGCGCACCCGCTGGGGGCGCAACGAGCGACGCAGCAAGCGCCGCGCCGAGTGCCCCGCTGGCGGGCGCTGCAATCGAGACACCGCCTGCCGCGGCGGGCTCTGCAGCCACCGAAGCTGTGAGTGCGGGAGCTGACGGCGCAAATGGGTCGGCCGCGGAAGGCGCTCGCGAGGGCAGTCGGCGCGGTCGCCGGCGCGGTCGGCGCGGTCGACGTGGCGGCGGACGTGACCTTGCCGCAGCCGGCATGGGCGCGACTGCAGGCGTCGCAACCGGCGACGAAGCCGACGACAGCGGATCTTTCGATGAGGCCTTGTCGGATGACGAGGCGAGCGCTCGAGAGGACGTGGCGGCTGGCTCGGCGCTCGAGCAAAGCGCGGAGACGATCGAGCTCCCGGGCTCACCCGGTACCGCCGCCGCCGACCTGACCTTTGACTTGCCGCCCGCTCCGATGGGTAACGGTACGATCAGCTGGACCGGGCTCGCACCCGCAGCGGCGCCTATCGAAACGTCGAGCGCGGCGCCAATCGAGGCGCCAGCCGAGACACCAGCCGAGACACCGATCGAGGCCGCGACCGAACGTCCCGCACAAGTTGAGCCTACGGCGCCTGACGCCACCGTCGTTGCGACCGACGCAACCGAACCGGCAGCGACAGCGGCAGCAGCAGCGGACCCGGCGGAAAAGAAAGTGGTCTGGTCGTCCAGCCCGAGCGAGCGTTACACGAGTTTTGGCAGCGGCCCGCGCCGCGACGATTACTGACGTACGCCGGATCAGCGATTCCCGGTACCTTGCGCGAGCGCGGCCGTGGCTCGCGCAAGGTCTTCCGAGGTGTTGACGTCGGGTCCGGGACGACAAGCCGCCTCGCCCACTTGAATATGCATACCGTGCGCGAGGGCGCGCAATTGTTCGAGCTTTTCAATGTGCTCGAGCGGCGCAGGCGCTAGGGCCGCAAGCCGGCGCAGTGCACCCACCCGATAGGCATAGATGCCGATGTGCCGTCGCGCCACCGCGGCGAGCTCCGCCCCATCAGGCTCCACCTGATCGCGAAACCACGGGATCGGTGCGCGACTGAAATAAAGCGCTCGCCCCTCGAGATCGGTGACCACTTTGACCGCGTTGGGATCAAAGTATTCGTCGCGCTGCTGAATGGGCGTGGCGAGTGTGGCGAGATCCGCTCGTGGGTGTTGGCCGAGCAAGTCGGCGACCTGCTCGATGAGCACCGCCGGCATCGAAGGTTCATCACCCTGCAGATTGACGACGATATCGCGCTCGCTCCAGCCGCGTCGCTGCGCCACCTCGGCGATGCGATCAGTACCACTGGCATGCTCGATGGCGGTCATTTCAACGATTGCTCCGAACGCCTCGGCCACCGCACGGATGCGTTGATCATCGGTTGCGATGATGACCTCGGCCGCTGCGCAATCGAGGGCGCGGGCATGCACCCAGGCGAGCAGCGGTTTGCCCGCCAGCGGCAAGAGCGGCTTGCCGGGTAGTCTGCTCGAGGCGTAACGCGCCGGAATGACGATGCGATACACGGGGTCGTCTCAGCGTGCGAGCAGAGGATCGTCGCTCGCGAGTGTGGTGGCCTCTTCCTCGAGCATGACGGGGATATCGTCGCGGATCGGAAAGGCGAGCCGATCGGCGCGGCACACCAGCACGCCCTGCTCGCGCCGATGCACGAGCGGCC
>JBILGD010000019.1:0-32286 GCA_044351225.1 Steroidobacteraceae bacterium | reverse complement strand
TTGCGGTAAAACAGTCGGCGAGCAGTTCGCGCACGTTGCCGTGCATATCGTGAAACCCCCAAGGGTTCGCGGAGAATCGACCGACCGGTGCGATGGCAGGGTAACCATCGCTGCACCGCGCCCACGGACCCGGCGAGTTGATAGCGCGCGCACTAACGTCCTTGGTATTGCCGAAGTCGCAATTGCGCGAAATCGACACGCCTTCATGCGAATCGCGACCACTCCAAAAACGCGCCGTGGTAGTCCCCGCACGCATCGCGTACTCCCACTCACTCTCGCTCGGCAATCGGTATCGCTGTCCGCTTCGCATCGAGAGCCAAGCGAGATAGGCCTCGGCATCTGTGGGCGTGATGCAGCGCGCGGGCTCATCGTTGGCGCCCTCGCCCGCACAGGCGAAACGCGGGCGGTATGCGGTGGCGAGGAGAAAACGTCGGAACTCGCCCGTCGTCACCTCGCGCACACCCAATGAAAAGCCTCGACTCAAGTGCACACGCAGCGCCGGCGTTTCACCCGAGCGAAAATCGTGCTCGTAATCGTCCGCCGAACTGCCCATCGAATACTCACCCGCCGACAGCGCGATCATCTCCGGGCACTCGGCGCAGTCACGCAGTGTCTTGCCCGCGCGCTCGAGTGGCCCGCCGATGTTGCCGACGCTCGATCGGGGTTTGGGCGGGCCCGCATCGGGTCGGGCACGAGACGGCAAAGGCAACGCGGTGTCGAGATCGCGGACAACGCGAAAACCCGCGAAATCCGCCCGATCATCCATCTGCCCATCACCATGGAATCCGGGACGACTGCGCTCGGGTCCAGTCGACCAACCACCCCCGCGCTGAATGCGGCGTCGACAGCCACCATCCCAAACCCAGGGTTGTGCATCGCGCGCCCTGCCGATGTAGTCGAGGGTCGAGCAGTCCTCGGCCCACTCCCACACATTGCCCAGCATGTCGTACAAACCAAAAGCATTGGCCTGCAGACTGCCGACGGGAGCGACATCGGCAAAGCCATCATCGCAATCGACACCTGACCAGCCGAGCGGATAACTCGCCGCCGTGCGTCGATCGTTGGCATTGACCTGAGCGCATCCCTCATTGGCATCGTTGCCCCATGGGCGAAGCGTACGACTGCCTGCCTTGGCGGCGTACTCCCATTCCGCCTCGCTCGGCAACCTGTAGCGATGCCCGGTTTTTGCACTCAGCCATTCGGCATAGGCCGATGCATCATGCCAATCGATGCACGTGGCAGGGTGGCGAGCGGTCTTCTGCGCCGGAATGTTCGGCGCATCCCAAAGAATATCGAGATCGCGAAAGCCTTTGCGCTCCTCGACCCAGGTTCGACAGTGCACCAAGATCTTGTCGCGCCCCGTTTCACGGGCAAATACAGCGTATTCGCCGCGCGTAATCTCGAACCGTCCCATGGCGAAGGGGCGCGGAATGCGAATCTCGAGTGGTGACAGCTCGGCGGGGACCTCTGTCGGAATTTGATGCTCTGGCGCTGTTCCCAGCACGAAGCTGCCGGCGGGCAGTACGATGAGTTCCGGGCAGTCGACGCAATCGCGGAAAACAGTCCCTGGCGTCGTCGCTACTGATTTTGACGAGGCAGAGGCTACCGGCCAAAGAAAACACAGGATCAAAAGACACGCTGCGGATGAAATCCTGGGCACCCAGACTGAAACGCCGGAAGCAAACACCATGTTGATACGACTCAGCGCTGCTCAAGTTGTCGCGTCGAGACCACCACGGTCACCGTCGCGCCACCGACGCCGCCTTCGATCTGCAGGTTGGCAACCCGATCACCGCTCGTGAAGGTGAGTGTGCTGACCTTGCTCTGGACCGCCGCAAGCGTGGTCCAGCCGAGCCGAGGCATACCGCTGAAATAGTAGTTGTAGGTCTCGGTGGAATTGGTCTTGACGCGAATCACCACGCGTCCGAGCCATCGATCGCCACTACCGAGAATAAGCGACGCGGTCTCATCGACCCGAGCCTCGCGCGGTATTGGGATATCGGTAATCTGCGTCAGCTTGATGGCTGCAACAGCACTTGCGCCATCACCGTTACCGGCGGCGGCGTCGCCATCCGTGGCCACGGTATTGATGGTGCCGCATCCCGCGAGCACCAGTGCGCAGATCACCGCGGCGGCGTGAACGAGACGAATTCGCTGCAACATGGCAAGCTCTCCTGACACAACCCACGTCACCGATCATACGCCGATCGACTGCCAAACCAAAAAGAGGAGACGCCGACATGTCCGTCATTCCCTACGAAACCCGTATCGACTTTCTCAACCCGCGCTGGAATCGAGACACGTGGGCGCGCATTCAGGCCGACATGGACAGCAGCAAGGAGCGGATCTGTCATTGCAGCGGCACCATCCTCGCAGTTCGACCCGGCGAAGCGGTCAAGCCGTTCCTCGGTTTCCAGACTTTCTTGTGTACCCGTCTGTTGCCATTGCCTGATGGCAATATTCGTCGAGTCAATAAAGAGGTTATTTTCTACACGAGCCTCACCCGTGGCGGTCAGCCCGGCGAAATCATCGACAGTTTCGTGAATCCCTTCACTCAGGAAACCGTGCGTGTCGTCCACGCGATCAACGACCCGTTCAACTACACCATCAGCGAGACTCTCATCCTCGCACCTGAAGACTTCGGCGGCGATCCGTCGACGCTGCGCCGAATGCCGCTGATCTTTCCGTGGCAGGAACTCGACGCCGACACGCTGGTGCTCGCCACCGACATGCATCTCAACTATAAAAACCCGTTGCAACCGGAGAAGTGGCCGCGCGAATCCGCCGGTCCGCGAGCGCAGGTGTCGGAGATGATGCGCTACTTCGTCAAGCGGCGGGACATCGAAGACGCCACCCTCACCGCAGTACCGTATGTCGGTACTTGGCAGCGCATCACACCGTGGCTGCCATGGTTGCTGATGGGCCAAGCACCCGGCCACTGCATGTACATCTCGACGATGACCACTTTTCCGAGCGTCGAGTTTTTGCCAACACATGTGCGCGAATATGCAGAGAAGAACTGCCCGCACATGCTCTCTGCACCGACCGAAGATTACGGACCCAGCCACTCGAGTCTCGAACTTTATTCACGGCAACAGACGCCTGTACCCCTCTGAAAAAAGGGCGCCCGCGAGCTCAGGTACGCGCGAGTTCGCTCTGCAGGAATGCCGCGAGTGTCATCGGCGTTACGGTCGTTTGGCGCGTGTATCCATAAACGTGCGCCGGTCGGATCTGGCGATCGAACCAGACGAGCTCGCTCTCCGGCTGCGCGGGTCGCGTCGCGGCGAGCCAGATCGCGGTGTCGGCGCCGGATTGCGCATCGCGCAGCACACTTTTCATCAACTTGCGAAAGCGCGGCAGCGAGCGCTGTACTCCCGCCGTGTCGGCCCAGCCGGGATGCATCACGTAAAAATCGATGCGTCGATCGCGATACTGCTCACGCCAATACTGATTGAGCACCATCTGCGCCCGCTTGTGCATGCCGTAAGCAAGCACGCCGTTGAAGCGCGCCGGATCCGTCACATTGAGCGCTGCCGTCACGAGCGGCACGGTGTAGCCGCCGCCCGAAGAAATATTGACGACGGCACTGCCCTCGCCGAGTAATCCCGCCGCCACGAGCGCTTCGGTCAGCTGGAAGTGAGTCAGGAGATTGGAGACGAACGAGGCCTCGCGGCCCTCTGCAGTCAACATGCACTCGTCATTGAGCACGCCGACGTTGTTCATCAAGACCCGTATCGCTTGACCCGAGGCGACCAGTCGATCGATGAGTCGCTGCGCGTCGGCAGTGAGGGTGAAGTCGCAACACTCGGTATGCAGATCGACTGGCCCAAGACTTTTGGCGAGGCGCGCGAGTTCCGCGAGCTTGCCTGCATCACGCGCCACCGCGGTGACCGAGGCACCGCCGCGCAGCGCGGCAAGCACCATCTCGCGACCGAGTCCGCCCGAGGCGCCGGTGATGAGCCAATGCTGGCCGCGGAAGTCCGCAGCGTAGGGCTTCCAGAAGGGTCGACGGACGCGATAGCCGATTTGGGTGAAGCTCGGCGCAAAACGTCCGTAGAAGGCGAGTGCCATCAATAGTTTCTTGATATTCGCCATGCCCGTCTGTCTCCAAGTGACGCCGAGTCAGCCATCACGAATCAGCTATCAATAGTCCACGCCGCAACGCCCGCCGCCCCAAGTTCATCGCTGCCCAGCAGGAAGCGAGCGTTTGCCGGCACGAGCCCACCGAGCGAGCACATGGTCGAACCATGATTGAACGCGAAGTGCACAGGTCCGCACCGTCGCAAGCGCAGACCTTCGGGAAGTTCCTGCACGGCGATCCCCGCTTCGAGCGCTGCACTCGCCAGTACCCGTCGAAGCATGCTGCCATCTATCGCAGCCGCAAGATAACGATATCGCGCATGCCGATGCAGGATTCCTCGTCCGTCCAACAGCCGAAGCTCCGCGGCGAGCGCCGTGTCGATGTGCTCCAGCCAGTGTCGAACCTCGAAATCTGCGCCGAACTCGACTAGATCGCCGCGTAGCGACTCCACCCTGACCACACGCAATGGAATCAGTGCCTGCAGGAGTCCCGGAGGAAGTTCGGCGGGAATGCTGAAGTTTTCGGTCTTGCTGCCACAACGCGGCCCGAACACCACCTGCGCCCGACTGCGCTGCAAAGAATTGACGAAACTCGTCGATACGACGGGCAAGCAAGGCACAACCACCAAAGCATAGTCGTCAAGTCCAGTCGCCGACGAAACGATGTCGACGTCGAGGCCGAGCCTGCGTAGCGCCACGTACCACTCAAACGTGGCGCGAAGCGCCGAGAAACCTTCGCCTTGTGGCTGCGTTGCCGTAATCCACTCCGCGCTGTAATCAAATATCAACGCGACCGGTGCCGATGAACGCGAACTTGCGGCAGGCAGGAACTGCGCGAGTCCAGGCAGCTCGGCAGCGACCGTCCTAACCTCAGCCGCAGCGACATCGTCGGTACGGTCGGGCCGCAATAGACCGGCATGCATCTGCTCCTGCGCAAAAGGTGCCTGTCGCCAACGAAAGTACGACACCACCTCGGCACCGTGCGCAATCGCCTCGAGCGTCCAGAAACGCACCATGCCGGGTAATGGCGAAGGGTTGAATCGCGCCCAATTCACCGGTCCAGGTTGCTGCTCCATGACCCACCAGCGACCACGACCGACGCCGCGATAGAGATCGTGGTGGAAAGACGCAATATCGGGATGTCCTTGCCGCGCGTACCGCCGCTTTTCCTCGTCGCTGAACCAGAACTGCTCGAGAAAACCGAGCGGGTAGCTGTCCCAGGACGCGATGTCGATGTCCTCGCCGACAGCGTGATGATCGAAGTCGGTGACAAAGCCCATGAAATTGTGGGTGAGATCACGCGCCGGCGATTGTTCGCGAAGAATCAGGCACTGCTCGATATTGAACGCCTTGACCTGATCCGAGCTGTAGCGTCGAAAATCCAGAACATGCGCTGGATTCGGTTCGGTCACCGCAAGATTCGGCAAGTCGATCTGCTCGAAGGAGCGATATTCCATGCTCCAGAACACGTTGCCCCAGGCACTATTCAGACGATCGACGCTGCCATAGCGCGCGCTCAGCCATGCACGGAAGCCCGCGAGTGCCGCGGCCGACCAACTGAGCGTCGTGTCATGACAACCGTATTCATTGTCGGTCTGCCAAGCGATCACGGCCGGGTGCCGGCCGTAGCGCTCAGCGAGTGCGCGGGTGATGCGCTGTGACTCGCGTCGGTATCCTGGATGGGAAAAACAGTAATGTCGGCGTGAACCGAAGCGACGCGGTCGTCCATGCGCATCGATCGCAATCATGTCGGGCATGGCATCAACCAGCCATTTGGGTGGCGTCGCGGTCGGCGTGCACATCACGACCTGCAGCCCGGCCGAGTGCAACACCTCGATCGCCTCATCGAGCCAACCCCACTCGAAACGGCCGGGCTCGGGCTCGATCCGACTCCACGCAAACTCGCCGATCCGTACCTGAGAGAGCCCTATGGCTCTCATTCGTGCCGCATCGTCGCGCCACCAATCTTTGGGCCAATGCTCCGGGTAGTAGCACACCCCGAGTCGCGGCACGGTTGTGTTGCGTATCACGCGGCCTCCACCGTCACCAGCCACGCTGTCGCCGGATGACGGAGTGGCAAGACGAACGCACCGGCGGCGAGGGCGGTACCGGAAAACTTCCGCCCGTTACGCCAACTTGAGGAATCTGCAACATAGCGCGCGGCAGGCTGCGGCCAAGGTTCCGGCAGTGACACGCGATAACTCCGTTGCGGGTCGAGGCCGCTCAGACGAATCGGCGCACACTCGAAGTGACGCGCGAACCGTGCTTGGGTGACGAGGGCAAGCGCACGCGTCCCATGCACGACGAACCAGCCAGAGACGCCCTCATCATCGCTCTCGATCTCGAAGAGATCACCCTCGTGGATCACCTCCCGCCATTGTTTGTAGAGAGCAATATGCCGCGCCAACACATCGCGCTCCTCGGCATTCATTGCGGCAGGGTCCGCCTCAATACCAAGGTGACCAAACATCGCCACCCTGGCCCGAAAATCCATCGGCAGGATACGCCCGGTGATCGGGTTCGGGCTCGGGCCCACATGACTGCCGCAACTGCGTGTGGGCAGGAACTGTAACCAGGCGCGATTGATGCGCAACCGCTCGAGCGCATCGTTGTTATCGCTCGCCCAGAACCGTGCGCAACGCGTCATCAGGGCGTAATCGACCCGGCCCCCGCCGCTCGCGCAGGTCTCTATCTCGAGTAGCGGATGCGCCGCACGCAATCGATCGAGCAACGCGTAAAGCGCGCGTGTCTGCGCAAAGCCGCGCCCAGCGAGCGGAAAGAGTTCGCGATTGTGATCCCACTTGAGATAGGCGATCGAATACCGACGAAGCAGTGCATCGAGGGTGGCAAAGAGATGCTCGAATACCTCCGGGCGCGACAAATCAAGCACGAGTTGCCGGCGCTGTGTTTGCTGCGGCAATCCGTCCACATGCAGGCACCAATCGGGATGAGCGCGAAACAGCTGCGAATCCGGACTCACCATCTCGGGCTCGATCCACAGACCGAAGTCGAGACCGTGCGCATGCACCTGCTCGATGAACCGTTCGAGTCCATGCGGAAAGATCTCCGGAGAAGGCCACCAATCACCGAGACTCGAACTGTCATCGCGACGTCTGCCGAACCACCCGTCATCGAGTACAAAGCGCTCGACGCCGAGCGCCGCCGCCTGTTCGATCAGCTGCTCGAGACGCCGCGGCGACATTGCAAAGCCGCAAGCCTCCCAGGTGTTGAGATGAACCTTGCGCGGCAGATTTCGACTATCGCTCTGCAACACTTCGCGCCTGACGTGCCGATGGAGCGCGTGGCGCAGCGAGGCGCGCCCCGTCATCGTTGGCGCGAGCACGACGTGAGGCAGAGCCAAGTACTCACCCGCTGCGATCTCGAGTTCATCGGGTTCGACTCGCGCGCCGATCCACAGCGTCGAGTCGCCATCGACATCGGTTTCGATATGCCACTCGACATCGCCACTCCAAGCGATGTGCAGACCGAGCGCCCGCCCCTTCTCCTCGCCCGTTCCGGCGCCCTCGAAAATCAACCACTGCCCCGCCGCGAAACCCGTTCGGCCGCCACGCGAAACGCTGCTGGTCGCGACGCAGTCCGAGAGCGCCGAGCGACCCACCTGCATCTCCGCCGACCAGCGACCCGCATGGCGCGTGACATGAGTGACCCATCGCGGCAAAGGCAAAACAAGCGAGGCCGCGCGCAGCAGGGGCAACGATGAGACGCCTTCGTTGACGAGCTGTGGCTCGATGACGATGACGCCGGAGTGCAGCGCTCGCCAGCGACTTTGCAGGCGCAGACCTGAGGCCGAACAGCGCAGCATGAACGACACCTCATCGGGCGCATCCGTGCACTGCACTTCCGCTGGCGCGAAGCAAAACGGCACACCGGCGCGCAGGATCTCGATCACCGGCGCACCGAGATAACCGGTGCCGGCCCAGGGCAAAACCGAGCGTGGCACAACCCGATCGGGCTCGGACTCATGCGGACCGCGACCTAGGGCGTCACAAAGCGTCGGCAAGTCCTCGGCGTCTGGAAGCCTCGGACCGAGGTAGGCGAGTTCGGCGACTCCCCGTCGCAGATCGAACACCAGCGTGCTGTTATCGGTATCGAGCCGCGGAATCGACGGGTTCCTTGCCACTCATGCTCCTGATGTCCGTATCATTGATTATCACCGACCTTTGATCCCGGGGAACAGCCAATGCCAGCTCTCGCGTTGACCGACGGCTTCGTTCAGGTCGCGATTTTCGCCCTGCTGCTGCTCCTCGTCGCGATCGCCACGTGGCGGAAGATGCGCCAGTCCGCCGGGACCCGTGACGGCTCCGGCAAGGACGTTTTCCTGGCCGGCGGCGGGCTCAGCTGGTTGTTTGTCGCGGGCTCCATCACCCTCACCAATCTCTCGACCGATCAGCTCGTGGGAATGAACGGCAATCAGATGCTGCTGCTCGCGTGGTGGGAGATCGCGGGATTTTTCGGACTGCTGATCCTCGCTTTCGTGTTCGTGCCGCTGTACTACCGTTATCGCTGCACCACCGTCACCGAGTTGCTTGAACGACGCTACGGCGGCACCAGCATCCGCACGCTGATCTCGGGTCTGTTCCTGTTCGGCAACATCGTTATCTATCTGCCTGCTGCGATCTACAGTGGCGGTCTCTTCATGCAGTCCATGTTCGGCGGCGATTACCCGATCATCGTCTTTGCCACGGGGCTCGCAGTGATCAGTGCGGCCTACACGATATTGGGCGGACTGCGCGCCGTCGCCATCATGGACACCTTCTCGGGCATCGGCGTGCTCGGCCTTGCGCTGCTCATCGTGGTACTCGCGCTTGCCGCAGTGGATTTCGATATCGTGACTGGTGTGCCCGTCGAACGCTTGACCATGATCGGCAATGACGAATCACCGATTCCCTGGCACACGCTGCTCACCGGCATGCTGTTCATCCAGATCTTTTACTGGTCTACCAATCAGAACATCACCCAGAAGGCCATGGCGGCACCAACCATTCGCGAAGCGCGCAAAGGCGTGCTCGTCGCGGCAGCGATCCGCATCCTCATCGTGCCACCGATCGTGGTCATCCCCGGCGTCGTCGCCTACAAGATGTTCGGTGATATCGGCGATGCCGCCTATGGTCGACTGGTCGCCGAAGTGCTGCCGAGTTGGTTGAGCGGCGCGTTCGCCGCCATGGTCGCCGCGGCGGTCATCACCACCTTCAGCGCCGTATTGAACAGCTCTGTCGCGCTCTACTCGGTCGATTTCCACGATCGTTTCATCGGCAAGGTGGACAATCATTGGCGACTCGGCGCCATCGTCTCGACGATGATCACGATCATTGCCATCTGTCTCGTTCCTCTGTTCCAGAGCGCCGAGAGCATCATCAATCTTCTGCAGCAACTCAACGGCTTGTTCTCTATGCCCATCCTCTCCGCCTTCATCGCTGGGCTGCTGTTCCGCAACGTCGGAGCGACGGCGGCAATCTTTGGCGTGCTGTGGGGTTTCTGCACATACGCCCTGTATACCTTCGTTTGGGAACCGTCCGGACTCATCACGCTGCACTACATCCACTTCATGGTGATAGTGCTCGCGAGCTCGGTGGTTGCAGCGCTGGGGTTCAACAGGGTGGTGCTGTCGCGGCGCGCCGAGTATCTCGGCTTCAAGGCCTTGCGTGAGGCCGCTCCGTGACCTCAATCGTAGCGCCGATCGCGCCGGCGTCGCTGCACCGCCGTCGTAACCCCCTCAACGGACGCTGGGTGCTGGTGTCTCCGCATCGCAATGAACGCCCTTGGCACGGCGCCATCGCGATCAATCAAACCAATGCTCTGCCATCCTACGATCCCGATTGTCACTTGTGCCCTGGAAACTCCAGAGCGAGCGGTGCCGTCAATCCGACGTACACCTCCGTGCACGTATTCGACAATGATTTTCCTGCGCTGCGCGCGAATCAGGCGACACTCGATGAGGTGCGGGCGATGCGCACCGAAGAGCTCTTCACCGCAGAACCTGCCGCGGGTCACTGCCGCGTCATCTGCTATTCCCCCGATCATCATCGCGGGCTGAGTCGCCTCTGCCGCGCAGAGGTCAGACAAGTCATCGATTGCTGGGCCGATGAGATTGTCGAACTCGCGGGCAAGCACCGCTCGGTACAGGTATTCGAGAACAAGGGCGAGATGATGGGCTGCTCGAATCCCCACCCGCACGGACAAATTTGGGCTACGGATCATCTGCCCGAGGAGATCCAACTCGAAGATCAGCATCAGCGTGCATGGCTACAGCGTCACGGAACACCGATGCTGCTGCAGCTCGCCGCCATCGAGGCGGGCGGCTCTCGCGAAGTACTTTGCAACGAGCATTGGCTCGTGATCGTGCCGTGGTGGGCGATGTGGCCCTTCGAGACCCTGCTGCTGCCACGTTTCCCCGTGCAGCGATTGCCAATGCTCACGGGCGCGCAGCGCGACTCCCTCGCCGCAGCGCTCGCCGAACTCACGCGCCGCTACGATGCGCTGTTCGCCTGTGACTTTCCCTACAGCATGGGTTGGCATGGTGCTCCCCACGACAGCGATGAGGGTTCTCACTTTCAACTGCATGCACACTTCTTCCCCCCGTTGCTGCGCTCATCGACGGTGCGCAAATTCATGGTGGGATACGAAATGCTTGCCGAAGCGCAGCGCGACCTGACCGCCGAGCAGGCCGCACGACGACTCCGCGAAACGCATGTCCACCCCGCACCCTGAGCTCGGCGCAGCTGGCGCTTTGCTGCAGGCGCAGTTCGGTCGTGCGCCAGCGTATGTGACATTCGCGCCGGGCCGCGTGAATCTCATCGGCGAACACACCGACTACAACGATGGTCTGGTTCTGCCCTGTGTACTCGGCAGCGGCACAGCGGTGGCGATCGCGCCACGGGACGACCGAATCTTTCGCGCGGTCAGCAACGATGGCGCATCAATACTGGCAGAGAGCTTTCCTCTCGAGGGCTCGCTGCTGCCGCGCGACGGCGATCACTGGGGGAACTATCTGCGTGGCGTGACCAAGGTCATGCATGACGCCGGTGTCGACATGCCGGGCGCAGACATCGCGATCGTCGGCAGCGTTCCGCAGGGCGCGGGGCTTTCCTCGTCGGCATCGCTCTGCGTGGCTATCGCGCGTGCGCTGCTCACCATCGCCGAACCCGACCCGGTGCGAGATAGCAGCGGACGCATCGACGTGGCGACCATAGCCCGCTGGGCGCAGTGGAGCGAGCATCATTTCGCCGGATGTCACTGCGGGATCATGGATCAGATGGCGGCGGCCGCCTGCGTGTCCGGTGAAGCCATGTTTCTCGATTGCCGCAGCCTCGAGTATCGCGCCGTGGCACTCCCATCCTCGATGACGATACTCATCGCGCACTCCGGCGTGCCGCGAAGACTCGTCGCGGGTGAATACAATCTTCGCCGTATGCAGTGCGGGCAGGCTGCAGTGCTTTGCGGAAAGACCTCACTACGTGATGCAAGCCAAGCAGATTTGCAGACTCTTCGTGCGATCGCGAGCGAGACATTGCTGCGACGCGCGCGACACGTGATTTCCGAGAACGAGCGGGTTCTGACGGCTGTTGGAGCGCTCGAACGGGGTGATATCGTGACACTCGGTCGCTGCTTCAGAGAATCGCACGCCTCTCTTCGCGATGACTTCGAGGTCTCGGTACCCGAAGTCGATCGCCTCGTGGAACACCTCGAAGAGTTGATTCAGCAACACGCCGACGGACAGGGCGGTGCGCGCATGACGGGAGGCGGTTTTGGTGGTTGTGTGGTCGCCGTCATGGCGAAGGACGCTGCGGCCGATATCACGACTCATCTGGCCTCATGGTTGAGGTCACGCTTGCGGACACCGCCTCTGCTGCTGACCGTTTCCGCGTCGGCGTGAAACACGGCGCTGTCGCCGAAACTGATAACTGCCCGACGCGGGCACCTGAAAGACCACGCTGCCGTCGGCGCGAATGCCCGACTCGTCGTACCACAGGGCATCCTGTCCAACGACGATCCGCGCGTTGATGGTCATGGCCGTCCGCGTTTGCTGCGAGACGATTCGGCATTCACCGCTTGGAATCTCGCCGATGAAAACATCGATGTGACGGCGAAACGGCAGACGACAGGCCGGTGGGTACGGCAACAGGTCCGCCGTCGTCAACGAACGCAACGCCACCTCGGGCCGAAGATGTGCATCGCGCCAACGCTCCGGTTCGCGCAAGGTGAAAAAATCCATCATCACCGCATTGCGCGTGGAATCGATCTCGAAGGACCAGATTCTTTGGCGCTGCAACGGCCCATCTGGGCTCCCCATATGCCACTGCAGGTACACCACGTGCTTGCCGATCGACGGCGCCTCGACCAGCGCAAAAACCGGAAAAAGCAAATCGGGAGCCCGCTGCGGATCAACCGGGCCGTCGCGCAGGAAGTTTTCCCCGCGCTCGACCTGCTGCCGATTGTCAAAGCGGCCGACGATCGACGAGAGCAGCGACTGCAACTCCGCTTTTTGAGGGTTGTCGTGTGTGACGGGTTCTGTGGCGACCGCTACCGGCGACAGAATCATCACGGCAGCGAGCGCGATACACACCCGAAGGCACGACATAATCAAAACGTCGATGTCGGAACCCGTGATCCCCCGTCTATTTGACGAAGCGCAAAGTCATGCGATCGGATTCACCGATGGCATCGTACTTGCTGCGATCGAAGGTCGGATCCGGCGCCTTGCCTGAACCGTAGGGCACCGTGGCCCGCGTCGGCGGCAAAGTCCAAACGCCGAACGGATGATCTTTGGTGTCCTTGGCGTTCGCATTGATCTCCGATCGATCCGCGAGCCGCAACCCCACCTTTTGCGCCGCTTCGATCACGAAAGCCTCAGTGACATAGCCACTCGGCGCCTTCGGATCCTGCGGTCCCGGGTTGGCGCGGTGCTGCTCGATCGCCAGCACGCCGCCCGGCTTGAGAGAGCCCGCTAGGCTCGCGAGGTTGCGTTCGAACAAACCGTCGGCGCGCATCCAACCGTGCAGCGCACGCGAGACCAGAATGAAGTCATAACTACCCTGCGACAACGGGGCCGCCGTCGGACCCCAATTGACGAGTTCCACCTTGCCAAAGATTTTCTCATCAGCGTAGCGGGCTGCGAAGTCAGCGCGCGACTTGCGCGCCGCATCGGTGATCGAGGGATTGTTGAGATCAGCTGCGGTCGCCGAATAGCGGCCACCGGTACGCGCAGCGTACGGCGCAAGAATACGTGTCCACCAGCCCGCGCCAGGCTGCACTTCGAGAATGCTCGCACCAGGCTTCAGACCCCAGAACTGCAAACTCTCGACCGGCTTGCGCGCCGCATCACGTGCCTTGTCCTCGGCCGAACGCCACTCCCCGGCGACCGCCGCCTTGAGCGTGGCATCGTCTTTCGCGGCAAGTGCGGCGCCTGTCGGCAGCAAAGCAAGCGTCACCGTGGCCATCAAAACATTCTTGAGCATTCGCATCTTCATGAATCGTCCTCGTGTCGTTCAATCAGTCGAAATCATTCGCGCGGTGCGTTCCGCTGGACGCGCTCGTTGGCGCGGCAGGGTCCGAGCACGGTCATCAGCACTATGGAGCGTTGCAGTTCACTGCGTCGGTCCAGCCCCAATTGTCGCCGCAGGCGCCGCCCGCGCTCCGCCGCCGTCGGCAAGGGCGCAGCAGCCGGTGCGGGTGCAGCAGCCTGCCCCGCCCGCGCGATCTGGGGGGACAGGGCTATTGGCGCCTCACCAGACTCGAGTGCGCTCAACTCATCATCTGTTTCAAGGATATCTCGGGGCCTCCGACGCGGCAGCGGCGGCACCTTCGGCTTTTGACCGCCGAATTGCTCGATCAGCCAGGTGACGACCTGCGATAACAGGGCGAGGCCAATCAGCAGACTGAGTACGAGGTCAACGAGATCCATGGCGAGCCGGTCGATTCAGGTCACGGGTCAGCGAAGCGGCGGGGTCGTGGGCGTGCTGTCATCCGACGTGCCCGCGATCGAGTCGCGCATCGCGGTGTCCGCCTGCACGTTGCGCATGCGGTAGTAGTCCATCACCCCGAGGTTGCCGCTGCGGAAGGCCTCAGCCATGGCTCGAGGCACTTCGGCCTCCGCCTCGACCACACGGGCCCGCATCTCCTGCTCGAGCGCGACCGCCATGGCGCGTCGCTCTTCAGCCTTGGCTTGAGCGATTTGCTTGTCGGCATTCGCCTGATCGATCTGCAGCTTGGCACCGATGTTGTTGCCAACATCGACGTCCGCGATGTCGATGGAGAGGATTTCATAGGCCGTGCCGGCATCGAGCCCCTTGGAGAGCACATGCTTCGAGATGTGGTCGGGATTCTCGAGCACGCTCTTGTGTGATTCCGCAGAGCCGATGGTGCTCACCATGCCCTCGCCAACGCGAGCGATGATGGTTTCTTCGCCGGCGCCACCGACCAGTCGATCGATGTTGGTACGCACCGTAACGCGCGAGACGGCGATCAGCTGAATGCCGTCCTTGGCAACTGCGGCAATCTTTGGGGTCTCGATGACCTTGGGAATCACCGACATGTTGACAGCTTCGAGAACATCACGACCCGCAAGATCGATGGCCGCCGCACGCTTGAAGGTCAAGGGGATGCTGGCCTTGTCGGCGGAGATCATGGCGTTGACCACCCGACCGACGTTGCCGCCCGCCAGGAAGTGCGCCTCAAGATCATTGAGCGAGATATCGATGCCCGCCTTGACCGCGCTGATGCGCGCGTTGATGACGATATTGGGGGGTACGCGTCGCAGCCGCATCGCCACCAGCGTGGTCAGCCCGACGTAGGCACCGGATGCCCAGGCGGCGATCCACAAAGGGATCGGCACCAGATAGAGCACGATGAACAGCGTGACCAGCAACAGCAGCAGCACACTGCCCGTACCGAACAGGCCGATAAGCTCGGGTCCGCCCATGGTTCAACTCCCTGATGATTGATTCGTCTGCGCAGGGTGTCGACGAACGACGACCCTGTTCCCATCGACCCGCACGACGACGATCGGTTCCCCGGCGTCGATGTATTCACCCTCGGATATCACGTCGACCCGCTGGCCAGCGAGCACTGCCAATCCGGCAGGATGCAGCGGCGATGTGGCAATACCGTGGCAACCGAGCAGTTCACGCTCGGTCTCAGCGGGTGACACATAGCCCTGCTCGGCCGTCATGCCGGTCTCGAGCACGAGCTTTCGACCGAAAGGCGTGCGTGGCAACAAGCGCAGCAAGGCGATCGCCGCGAGCACTGCGACCAGGAGCGAAGTCATCAATCGGGTCAGCACACCGACCACCACGCCGGTGGTCGAACCCGGACCGAGCAGACTGAAGGCGAGCCCCGCTAGCAAGCTCAGCACGCCGAGTGCGCCGATCACACCAAATCCGGGGAAGACGAAGACCTCGGCGGCGAGCAGTAACACACCCAGACCGAACAGCAGCAACTCCTCATAGCCGGCCAACTCCACCAGCCAGTGCCCCCAGAAAAAGAGCCCGAGCGCAGTGAGGCCGATCGCCCCGGGCCAGCCGAAGCCCGGCGTGCGGACTTCGGTAATCACCCCCAGCAAACCCAAAGTAATCAGCAGCGAGCTGACCACGGGATTGGTGAGGAAGCGCACGACGGTCTCGGCCCAGGATTCCTCAGCCGTTCGCACCTCGGCGCCCTCGAGTCCGAGCGCGCTCAGCAAGGCGGTACGATTCGCCACCTTGGCATCCACCAATTTTTGCTGCAGAGCTTCCTCGGTGGTGAGCGTCAGCAATTTGCCCTTGCTGATCACCCCGGCAATCTCGACGTCGGGATCGACCATGGCCTCGGCAAGCCGCGCAGGACGGCCCCTCGCCTCGGCCGTCGAGCTGAATTCCTTGCGCAGATAAGAGACCGTTTTCTCCTCGACCGGCTGCGCTGCGGCACCCGGCGCGCCCCCCTGTACCGGCAGAGCGGCACCGATGGTCGCGCCCTCAGTCATGTAGATTTTTTCGCTGGCGAGTGCGATCAAGGCACCGGCGGAAATCGCCCGCTTGTTGATGAAGGCCACCGTGGGCACCTTGGCCTCGAGCAAGGTGTCGCGAATCAGCACGGCGGCATCGACCCGGCCGCCAAAGGTATTGATCTCGAGGATCACCGCCGCCGCACGCTCATCCGCCGCTTGGGTCGTGACGCGCTCAATGAACGGGGCGAGCCCGAGGTCGATCACACCCTCGACCGGCACGACGTATACATGTTGTCCGCCGGGACTCGCGCGCTCCGCTGCGGTCACCGCCAATACACCGATCGCGAGGCAACAAAAGGCAAGCCAACGCCGCCACAGGCTGAAGCCACGAATCTTTGTCTTGGTCACCGAACGCCTCATGCGAGCTATTCTTGCACGAGATGGCGCCCGGTATGTGTCGGCCCACCCCCGAGAAGCGTACTTATGGACACAAAATTTCGATGTCGAGCCCTGGCCTCTGTCGGGGTAGCGCTCGCGCTGCTGACGGGCAGTCCTCCCGTGCAGACCGCCGACTCCTCAACTCCGGTCGCCGTTGCGCCAGCAGGGCGATTCATCGGTAGCACCGAGTCCAACGGAATCCTCGCTTTCAAGGGAATCCGTTACGCCGCCGCACCGACGGGAACGCTGCGCTGGCAGGCGCCGCGACCTGCGCAGCGAACCCGCGAAGCCATCGAAGCGACCGCTTATGGGCCGGCCTGCCTGCAGCCCGCAGCCGCGCGCGCCGCATCCGCGACCAGCGAAGACTGCCTGTTTCTCAACGTCTGGACGCCCGATCTCGATCGTGATCAGCGGCGACCCGTGATGGTCTGGATACACGGCGGTGGCTTTCGCACCGGCTCCGGTCGACTGCCGGGTGAAGTGCTCGCAGCCGAGGATGTAGTCGTCGTGTCCATGAACTATCGACTGGGTCCGCTCGGCTTCATGGCACACGAAGCGCTGCCCAACCGTACCGCCAACTTCGGCTTGCTCGACATGATCGCCGCACTCGACTGGGTTCAACGCAACATTCGCAGTTTCGGCGGTGATCCGAGCAATGTGACAATCTTCGGTCTCTCGGCGGGCGGGCAGGCCGTGAATCTTTTGATGGTCAGTCCGCAGGCCAAGCGAAAGTTCCACCGTGCGATCGCTCAGTCGGGGTATGCCACCTGGGCCTTGCCGCGCACGCGCGGGGCGCCCTCACCCGCGCCAAAGTCCGCGACGCTCGGCGTCGCCGAAAGTGCCGAGTCGCTGAGCACCGCCCTCATCGCGGCGGTGCACAAAGGATCCCAAACCACGAAGCTCCTCCGCTCGCTGGACGGCCAGACCTTGGTCGAGGCGGTCCGCGGGTTCCAACTGCCGATCGTCGATGGCGACTCGTTGCCCGAGGAACCCGGCGTTCTGTTCATGCGTGGCCGGCAAGCTGCCGTCCCCTTCATGACCGGTGGCAACAGCTTCGAGGGCTCGGTGATGCCGGAGTCCGGCATCACCAAAGAAATGCTCGAGGAGATTCTGGGGGACGAACTGCCGGCGCTGCGTACCGCCTATGCCGATGATTTCGCGGTCAGCGACACATTGGGGATTGCGCGAATTTTTGGCGATTACCGCTATCTGCTCTCCGCACGGCTACTTGCCCGCTCGATGGCTACGGTGAGCGCCGGGGGTTGGCTGTATTACACCGCTCTCTCTCCGGCACAGCGTCCGGCCGGACAACCGGGAACACCCCACGGCTACGACTTCGTCTTGCTGTTCGACACGGATCGCACCGCGAGCCCATCCACTCGCGAACTCGGCACTCGCATGCGACGTCATTGGCTGGCCTTTGCGCGGCACGGGCGCCCCGAGCTCGAGGGGCTAACGCCTTGGTCCTCGCTGCAGGGCACCACAGACGAATGGATGGTCTTCGGCTTGACGGATGCGCCGCGCAGCGGAGTACTCCAGGTCAAGCTCGATCTCCTCGAGCGTAACTACCGACGGCGGGTAGCGCCCCTATATAATCATCCTCGCATTCGACCTTAGTCTTCAGGAGCCCTCGCATGGATCGCCGCAGTTTTTTCGCCGTTGCCAGCGCTGCCACGGTTATCGCCGCCACCACCTCGGACAGCGTGCTCGCCAACACGAACGACAATCCTTTCCTCAAGGCCTGGACTTTGCCGAACGGTGCTCCACCGTTCGATCAGATCAAGGAAGAGCACTTCCTCCCCGCGTTCGAGGCAGGCATCGCCGAGCGACGTACAGAGATTGCCGCCATCACCGCGCAGCGCGCTGCGGCAACTTTCGCCAACACCATAGACAAGCTCGAGAGCGGCGGGGATGTCCTGAACCGCGTGCAAGCGGTGTTCTTCAACATGTCATCCGCCAACACCAATGCGGACATCCAGCGCATCCAGCGCGAAATCAGTCCCAAGCTCGCGGCCTTTCGCAACGACGTCTATCTGGATGCGAACTTGTTCGCGCGCATCGAAAAAGTCTATCAAGGCCGCAAATCACTGAAGGCCGAACAGCGCCGCGTCATCGAAAAGTACTACGACGATTTCGTGCGCGCCGGCGCCAAGCTGAGTGAGGCACAAAAAATTCGGGTGCGCGAGATCGATCAACGCATGTCGCTGCTCTCGGTGCAGTTCCAGCAAAATCAACTCGCCGACTCCAACGCCTTCACTCTCGAACTCAAGACCGACGCTGATCGCGCGGGCCTGCCCGCCTTCGCGCTCGAAGCCGCGCTGCAAGCCGGCAAGGAAGCAGGTCAGGAAGGCAAACACCTCATTACTTTGTCGCGCTCATCCGTCGAGACATTCCTGCAGCTTGGCGAGAACCGCGAACTGCGCGAGAAAGCCTTCAATGCCTGGGCGGCGCGTGGTGCCAACGGCAATCAGTGGGACAACCGCAAGATCATTGGCGAGATGGTTGCGCTGCGTGCTGAGCGCGCCAAGCTGCTCGGGTTTGAAACCCACGCCGATTTTGTACTTGCCGACCGCATGGCCAAGACGCCGGGCGCCGCCCGCGATTTGATCGAACGCGTTTGGAAACCAGCGCGCGAGCGTGCGCTGCAGGAACGCGCCGACATGCAGGCCTTGATCGACGCCGAGGGTGGCAACTTCAAGCTGCAGGGCTGGGACTGGCGTTACTACGCCGAAAAAGTTCGCAAGTCGCGCTTCGATCTCGATCAGGATCAGATCAAGCCCTACTTCCAACTCGACAAGATGATCGAAGCGCAGTTCTTCGTTGCCAACCGCTTGTGGGGCCTGACCTTTGCCGCACGCACGGATCTGCCGGTATATCACCCCGACGTGCGCATCTGGGAAGTGCGCGAGCGCGACGGAAAGTTCATCGGTCTTTTCTATGGCGACTTCTATTCACGCCCGTCAAAACAATCGGGTGCCTGGATGAGCAGTTACCGCAACCAGCGCAAGATCGGCAGCGTGCGTACGCCGGTCGTGGTCAACGTCTGCAACTTCAACAAACCGGCCGCGGGACAACCCGCGCTGCTCTCTTACGATGATGCCGAGACTTTGTTCCACGAGTTCGGTCATGCGCTGCATGGGTTGCTCTCCAACGTCACCTACCCGCGAGTCGCGGGCACCGCCGTGCCGACCGACTTCGTGGAGTTTCCCGCGCAGGTCTACGAGCACTGGCTCGGCGAGCCCGCGGTGCTGCAACGCTTCGCGGTGCACTACGAAACCGGTGCGACGATCCCGCAGGCCCTGCTCGATCGTCTGATGGCAGCGCGGAATTTCAACCAGGGATTCGCGACGGTCGAATTCCTCGCGAGTGCGTTTGTCGATCTCGATGCGCACATGATGACCAATGTCGACGCGGCAAGCTTCGACATCGACGCAGTCGAGCGCGACAGCCTCGCGCGCTTGCAGATGCCTGCAGAGATCGTCTGTCGGCACCGACCGACACACTTCGGTCACATTTTCTCGGGCGGCTACTCGGCCGGCTACTACTCCTACATGTGGTCAGAAGTCCTCGACGCCGATGGCTTCCAGGCTTTCAAAGAAGCCGGAGATATCTTCGACCCGGCGACGGCGGCGCGGTTGCGCGAGCATGTCTACTCGGCAGGCGGTACGCGCGACCCGATGGATTTGTACGTCGCGTTCCGCGGTCGCGAGCCCGATGTGCAGGCGCTGCTGCGGCATCGCGGATTCGCCTGATTCGGCGAATCTGGCGGGTCTGGTGGCTCAGCGCTGACAGCCGCTCACAATCCTTGGCAAAACTTTGCCATTCGTTTTCTGTTCATCGACAAATTTCCGGCGGTCGTCGTGGTCTAGTGAATATCACCCACCCTGCCGGAGATACTCCATGAAGAGCACCAACCATCGACTGATCGTCAAGCCTCTCGCCGGTCTCGTACTGGCGGGAGTTTTGGCCTCGAATCTGGCCCATGCGCAGTCGACCGACGCCGATCGTTCGCGACAGAATGCAGTCGAACGACTCGAACGTGTCTTGAACAATTTGGATCTGAGTGCAGCGCAAAAGGCTCAGCTACGTAGCCTCACCGAAAACCATCGTCAGGCGACCTCAGGCCTGCGCGAGCAGATCCGCACCGCACAAAAAACTATTACCGAGACTCCGCAGTCCGACCCCAACCGCGCAGCCATCATCGCCGAGGCTCGGCGCAGTCTCGAGACAGCAAGAAGCCAGCTGCGCATGCAGCAGGAACAGTTGCAAACCAACGCTCGGGCAATGCTGACGTCCGAGCAGCTCAACACCCTCGAGACACGTCGGGCAGAACGAGCCCAACAATTGGCCGAGCGCCGCGCCGCGGGTCAGTCGGTTGAGCGTCCGCGACGGTTCGAGAGACGTCCCGGAGGCTGAAGCGAGGCTCGTCGGTCAACGCTCGTCGTTGACCGACGAGTCGGTTGGGTTTCGCACCTGAGTATTCGGTACGGACACTTGAAAATTGGTGCCGGGTGAGGGATTTGAACCCCCGACCAACGGTTTACAAAACCGCTGCACTACCCCTGTGCTAACCCGGCGCCGGAGAGCAGATCTCGAAGAACGCGATTCTACCCTGCTGCATGCGCCTGTCATCCTCCTGCGCATACACTCGGGGGCATGAAGCCCCAACCCATCACGTTATTCCGGCGACCTATCGCGGCGATCGCCGCGGGCCTGCTCGCAGCGTTTGCCGCTCAAGCCTCGCCCCATCCCAACCTCGATCCGCGGATGCCCGTGGAGCGCATCGCCTTCGGTTCCTGCCTCGACGAGGAAAAAGCCCCGCCGCGCTGGCAGACCATCATCGATCGCAAACCGCAGCTCTTCATGATGCTGGGGGATAACGTCTACGCCGACTCCGTCGGCAGCAAGTACGTCGGCCCGGACCTCACCGAGATGCGGCGGGCTTACGCGGCGCTCGGTGCACAGCCCGACTTTCGGCAATTGCGGTCGCAAGTCCCGGTGCTGGCCGTCTGGGACGATCACGATTACGGACTGAACGATGGCGGCGCGGAAAATCCGCTCAAGAACGAGGCGAAAGCGATATTCGCTGATTTCTTTGACGTTGCCGATAATGACCCCATGCGACAACGCGAAGGAACCTACCGCGCCGGGATCTACGGTCCTGAGGGTCGCCGGTTGCAAATCATCCTGCTCGACACGCGCTGGTTCCGCTCCGAACTCAGGAAAACCGACGATTTCAACGCGCCGGGCAAACAGCGGTTCGTACCCGACGATGATCCAGAGAAGACCCTGCTCGGTGAAGCGCAGTGGCGCTGGCTCGCGGAGCAACTGCGTCAACCGGCTGAACTGCGTCTCATTGTCTCGTCGATTCAAGTGCTGGCCGAGGGCCACGGCTGGGAGCGTTGGGGGAATCTGCCGCGTGAATTGACCCGCCTGACGAAACTGATCAACGAAACGCAAGCGAACGGCGTGATATTTCTGTCGGGCGATCGGCACCGCGCCGCGGCCTATCGGCGCTTCGATGGCGCGCCGTATCCGCTGTACGAATTGACCTCGAGCTCACTCAATGCTGGTGTAGCTTCGCGCCAACCCGAAATCGATCCGCAACGACTTGGCGGCAGACTTTATCCGGGAGAGAACTTCGGCATGGTGCAGATCGACTGGGAACTCGGCGTCGTGCACCTCGACATCCTGACGCTGCCCGCCGCGCAACGCGTCCGCGGGGTCACCCTCGCTATCGCCGAACTGCAACACTGAAGCGTTGCCGTTCGGAGAGACGCGCCTACTCAGTCGAAATCTGTCGCCGCATGCCGCTCGCGCAGCGCATCGGCTTCCTTGGTCCTGTTCACGCGAATGCCGCGCTTGACCGCGGGCCTCTCGGCGATCTCGGTCGCCCAGCGGACCACATGTCGATAGCCCGCCACGTCGAGGAATTCGGCAGCGCCATACAGATTTTGCAGCACAAGTCCGCCGTACCACGGGAAAATTGCCATGTCTGCGATGCTGTAGTGCTCGCCGCAGATATAGCGCCGGGCGGCCAGGTTTCGGTCGAGCACGTCGAGCTGTCGCTTCACCTCCATGGCAAAGCGGTCGATCGGGTACTGCCACTTGTCTGGCGCATAGGCAAAGAAATGCCCGAAGCCGCCACCGAGATACGGCGTACTACCCACCTGCCAGAAAAGCCATGAGAAGCACTCGGCGCGGTCCGCGCCCGCCTGCGACAGGAAAACGCCGAATTTTTCGGCGAGATACGTGAGGATTGAAGCCGACTCGAACACGCGCACCGGCGGATCCCCGCTCGTATCGAGCAGCGCGGGAATCTTTGAATTTGGGTTGACGCCGACGAATCCGCTACCAAACTGATCACCCGCGCCGATGTCGATGTACCACGCGTCATACTCCGCTCCGCTGTGACCCAGTGCCAGCAACTCTTCGAGCAGGATCGTGACCTTGATGCCATTCGGCGTGCCAAGCGAGTAAAGCTGCAACGGATGCCGACCGCGCGGCAATGTCTTGTCGTGGGTTGCTCCCGCCGTTGGCCGGTTGATGTTGGCGAAGCGACCCCCGTTGTCGCGGTTCCAGACCCAGACTTTGGGCGGCGTGTAGGTCGGTGCGTTGCTCATGTCTTGCGCTCTCCGCGTACGGACTCGTGATGCAAAAAAACCGCCAGCCCCTCAAGCACGAGTGCCGGCCGCCATTCATGATCGATCGATACCACTCGACGCAGCGCGGTGACACCGCCACCGGTCAACCACAGCTGTGGAGATCGACCCAATCGATGCGTCGCGGCAACGACTGCGGCCTCCACGCTCGCGCGCAGCGCATGCTGCGCTCCGGCCTCGATAGCCTCGCGGGTCGAGTGCGCAAACAGGCTACGCGAGTACGGGCGGTCACGCGCCGCGCGACGGCGAATACCCCCGGTACCCGAGAGCAGACTCGACACCATCAGCGCCTCGCCCGGCAGTATCGCACCGCCGTGATGACGACCGCTCGCGTCGAGCAGATCGATTGTCACTGCCGTGCCGACATCCACCACCAACACATCGCGCTGCGCCGAGCGCGCCCCGAGCAAGGCCGCCCAACGATCCGCTCCGAGCCGCCACGGCTCGCGATAACCATTGCGCACACCTGCCGCTGACCGCTCGCTGCGCAGCCATTGCGGCGCGCAACCGATTCGCTCGCGGATCGCCGCGACGAAGGCGCGCTGCACTTTGGGCGCGGCCACGCTGACAGCCATCACCCGATCAACGGGCCGAAGCGCCTTCACGACCTGACGGAAATCTTTGGTCTGCCAGCCTGCATGCGCCGCTGCCTGCATGCGACCGACACGGCCCGTCGCTGCGAGCCAGGCCCACTTCAGGCGGGTATTGCCAAGATCGACGAGCAAAGTTCGGCCCATCACGCCCCCCGTCTGCGAACGGTCACTTCGCCGCCGATGATCGACAGGCAGCGCCCGTCCGCCAACTCGAGTTGCAGCGCCCCCTGCGCATCGATGCCGCGAGCCACGCCCTCGCGCTCGCCGGAACCATCGCTCACCCTTACTGCACTGCCTTGCAGTACATCGGCCTTGCGCCAGGCCGTAATGAAAGGGGAAAACCCCTCGCGACCAAACTGCTGTAGCCCGCGCACGCAGTGCTCGATCAGCACCGTCGCCAGACGATTGCGCGCCGCGGCATCGACGCCGATCGACTCGAGGTCGCCCGCCACGGTACCGATAGCGGAGATCGCCTCGCGTGCCTCGTCACCGAGACGCAGATTGAGACCGATGCCGACGACCACATAGCCCGGTCCGCCCGCCTCGGCACGCAACTCGACCAGAATTCCGCCGAGCTTGCGCAGGTCTTTGCCGTGCTCGAGGTCACGCACGACCAGATCATTCGGCCACTTGAGCGCGAGCTCGCGCGCCCCGCAGTCCTCGAGCGCCGTCCTCACGCAGGCGCCGATGGCCAAGGTCAAGGCTGGCAGATCGCGCGGCAACGGCTCGAAGCTCGTAGCGATCGACACACAGAGGCTATCGCCGAGCGCCGCGCGCCACGCCCTGCCGCGCCGACCGCGACCGCCGGTTTGATTTTCGGCGAGTAACACGACGAACGCACCGGGCGTAACCGGTGGTTCGGCGAGCAGGGTGACGTTGGTAGATGACGTCTCCCAATAGACCCGCACCTCGACGAGCGATCCGATTTCTTTGGTGAGTCCATCGCGAATCACAGCCGCATCGAACGGTTCGCTCGGCTTGACGAGCCGATAGCCGCGATTGGTCTGTGCCTCGATGGCGAGTCCGAGCTCGCGCAACTGGCTGATGGCTTTCCAGACGGCGCTGCGCGTGACGCCCGCTGCGGCAGCAAGCGCCTCGCCCGAGTGAAGCTCGCCATCGGCGAGCCTGCGGAACACCTCTTGTGCGAGCGTCACAGGCGACGCGCCAAACGGCCGAGCAGCCAGAGCTTGCGCGCCCGTGGCTCGGTGCCGGCACGCATGCGCGCCACGTTGCTGCGGTGGGTCCAGACAACGAAGACTGCACAAAGCACACCAAACACCGTGAGCGGCATGACCGCGGCCGGGGCGACAAAACCCAGCTTGCCTGCCCACTGCGCCAGCAGCGGCAGCGCCGCTGCCGCCACCATCGAGCCCAAGCCCACGAAACCGAACAGGAGCACCATGGTGAGCCACACCGCGAGCACCCCGAGCAACAACGGTCCCGACAGGGCGAGCAGCGTACCGAGCACCGTCGCCACCCCCTTGCCACCGCGAAAGCCGTGGAAAATCGGATAGACATGCCCGACGACGGCCGCAAAACCGCAACCCGCCGCCAGCCATTCGATCGGCATGGCGGGCATGGCGAAAGCCGTTGGCAGGACGCGCACGGCGATGACCGCCTTGAGCACGTCGATCACGATCACCCCGAGCGCAAACATCCAGCCTTGGGTACGCAGCGCATTGGTGCCGCCCGCGTTGCCGCTGCCCTGGCTGCGAATGTCCACGCCCTTGAACCGGCCGATGAGCAGCGCCCCGTTGAGGGAACCGAGCAGGTAGGCACCCAGCAGTCGCAGCGCAAAATCGAGCATGGGGAAATCTTAACGTAGCGCCCGCGACGGTGCAGAATGCCGGGATGACGAGCGTCATTCCCACCTTGAGCCTGCGGCAGGTCGAGACCGCCGACTTCGTGCACGATCTCGGTGCCGCCTATCGCGATCACGGGTTCGTGATCATCGCCGACCACGGTATCCCACAAGCCCTGATCGACCGCTTCCTCGGTATGTTCAAGACCTTCTTTGCGAGGCCCGAGAGCGAGAAAAAACGCTACCACCTCGCGGGCGGCGGTGGCGCACGCGGCTATACGCCCTTCGGCATCGAGACCGCCAAGGGCAGCAAGCACTTCGACCTCAAGGAGTTCTGGCATGTGGGGCGCGAGCTTGCCGCGGGTCACCCGTATCGCCATTACATGGCCGACAACATCTGGATCGACGACATTCCGGGATTTCGCGACACCTGCCGCGAGATGTTCGAGACCTTCGATCTGACGGGCCGACGCCTGCTCGCAGCCATTGCAAGGGTGCTCGAGTTGCCGGCGGGTTTCTTTGAAGACAAGGTCCAGCTCGGCAACAGCGTGCTGCGCGTCATCCACTATCCACCGATGCCACCCAATCCTGCCGAAAGCGTGCGCGCAGGCGCCCACGAGGACATCAACGTCATCACGCTGCTGCTCGGCGCCGAAGAGCCCGGTCTGCAGGTGCTGACCAAGCAGGGCGAGTGGCTGAGCGTCAATCCGTCAGCGGGCTCGATGGTGGTCAATGTCGGCGACATGCTGCAGCGCCTGACCAATGGCGCGCTGCGCTCGACCAGTCACCGCGTCATCAATCCGGCAAGTGATCGCGCCCGCCATGCACGCTTCTCGATGCCGTTTTTCCTGCACTTCAATCCCGACTTCCCGATAGCCGCGCTACCCTCCTGCGTCGGACCGGGCAAACCCACGCCGCTGCCGCCGATCCTCGCCGAGGAATACCTGCAGGAACGGCTGCGCGAAATCAAACTCAAATAAATCCCCGCTCTCATTCCCGGACGGAACAAATCCAATGATGCTTTACCTGCAGGCCTTGCTCGGTATCGTCGTATTCATTGCCATCGTGCTGCCGATGTCGAGCAACCGCCAACGCATCAACTGGAAGCTGGTCGGCATCGCCGTAGTACTTCAATTCGTCATTTGTGCGCTGCTGCTGAAAGCGCCAGTGATCAAGGACGGACTGCTCTACCTTAACCAGGCCGTCGGCGCGCTTGGTGCCGCCACGCTGAAGGGCACCTCCTTCGTCTTCGGCTACATCGGCGGCGGCGACACGCCGTTCACGATCACCAACCCAAACATGGTCGTGACCTTCGCCTTTCAGGTGCTGCCGCTCGTCATCGTGATGTCGGCGCTATCCGCGCTGCTCTGGTACTGGCGATTTCTGCCCGTGCTCATCCGCGGCATCTCCTGGATCTTCGAACGAGCACTCGGCACGAAAGGGCCCTCGGGACTCGTCGCCACCGCCAATATCTTCCTCGGCCAGACCGAAGCGCCCTTGCTGGTTCGACCCTACCTCGAACGCATGTCGCGCTATGAGTTACTGCTGGTCATGACGGCGGGCATGGCGACCATCGCGGGATCGGTGATGGTCATTTACTCCGCCATGCTCGGCGCACAGTTCGAGGGCGTACTCGGGCACCTCATCACCAAATCGATCATGTCGGTGCCCGCCGCCGTGCTGTTCGCGCACATCCTGCTGCCGGATGACAACGGTAGCGCCCAGGATCTGCAGCAGCCTCCAAAGATTTACTCGAGCGCGATGGACTCGATCACTCGTGGCACGGGTGACGGCCTCGCCCTTTATCTCAATATCATCGCCATCCTGATCGTGCTCACGGCGTTCGTGGCGCTTGCCAACAGCGTGGTCGGCTTTCTGCCTGCTGTGGGTGGCGAAGCCGTCACCCTCGAGCGCGTTGCGGGTTGGCTGTTCGCACCCATCGCTTGGTTGATGGGCATCCCGTGGGCTGAAGCGACCACGGCAGGCTCGCTGCTTGGCGTGAAAAGTGTCCTCAATGAATTCATCGCCTTCATCCAGCTCACCGGCGTGCCGCCTGAGGCGCTGTCCGATCGCTCACGGCTCATCACCATCTATGGTCTCTGTGGCTTCGCCAATCTCGCGAGTATCGGCATCCAGATCAGCGGCATCGGCACCATGGCGCCCGAGCGACGTAATGATCTCGCAAGTCTCGCGTGGCCGGCGTTCGTCGCCGCAACGCTCGGCTCCTGCATGACGGGCTGCGTGGTCGGCATCGTCGCCGGCTGAGACTCCTGCGACAGCACCCATGGCCAAGCTTTATTTCTATTACTCGACCATGAACGCCGGTAAGTCGACGGCCTTGCTGCAGGCCTCGCACAACTACGGCGAGCGCGGCATGCGCACGCTCGTCTATACCGCCAAGCTCGACGATCGCGCCGGCGGCAAGGTAGCCTCGCGCATCGGCATCAGTTCCGAGGCGCGGCACTTCGCAGCGGAGCGCGATCTGTTCGAAGAAATACGCGCTGAACTCGCTAACGGCCCGCTTGCCTGCGTACTGATCGACGAAGCGCAGTTCCTGAGCGTGGCCCATGTGCGTCAACTCGCCCGCGTGGTTGATGAGCTCAACGTACCGGTGCTCTGCTACGGACTGCGCACCGATTTCCTTGGTCGACTGTTCGAGGGCAGTGCACAGCTGCTCGCCTGGGCGGACAACTTGGTCGAGATCAAGACCGTTTGTCATTGTGGCAAGAAAGCCACGATGGTGGTCAGAGTACGACCAGACGGTCGAGTCGAGACCAGCGGCGCCCAAGTCGAAATTGGCGGCAACGATCGCTACGTCTCGCTGTGTCGCCGGCATTTTGTTGAGGCGCTCGGGAGCGGTCGCGCCTGAGCCACCGCGGCGGCCATCGTCCGTCGTCACAGTTCTCTAACAATCGACCCGTACAATCGCGCGCGCGGAGCGCCCTGCACTGATGCGGGGCGAAAACCCGTACCCGTTCTGGCCCAATCCGGTCGCCGAGGAGAAACCCGATGTTGTTCAGGAAATTCGCGCTCACGCTGTTGACCGCGCTGCTGATTACTTTGTTAGGCCCTGTGGGCCATGCTCAGGAAACCACCTCGGCCCTGCGCGGCCAGATTATCGACTCGGCCGGGAAGCCGCTATCGGGGGCAAGCATCTTGATCGTGCACAACCCCACCGGCACCCGCTCCTCACAAGCTAGCAACAGCGAAGGCGTATTCGACGCGCGCGGCTTGCGCGTCGGTGGGCCCTACACCGTCGAGGTCACTGCGAACGGTTATCGCACCGAGAAGTACGAAAATGTCTTTTTGATCGTCGGTGAAACCGCGCGCCTGAACGCGAGTCTCGAGGAAGCACTGACGGAGATTCTGGTCTCGGCGTCGCCGGTGCGCGATGCGATAGAGATTGGCTCCGTCACCAACCTTGACCGGGACCAGATCGACGCGGTCGTATCGATTAACCGCGACATCCGCGATCTCGCCCGGCGCGATCCACTCGTCTCGGCCAACCTGCGTGGCGATGGGGGCATTTCGATCGCGGGCTCGAACCCCCGCACCAACCGCATCGCCATCGACGGCGTGCAGGCGCAGGACGACTTCGGTCTGAACACCGGCGGCTTGCCGACCCGTCGCGGTCCGGTTTCAATCGACTCCGTCGAACAGTTCTCGGTGCAAGCCGTGCCGTTTGACGTCGAGAACGGTGACTTTCTCGGTGGCGCTATCAATGTGGTGCTGCGTCAGGGCACCAATGGTTGGGCTGGCTCGATTTTCGGCAACTTCCTCAACGAGGATCTCGTTGGCACGAAGATCCGTGGAACCACCATCAAGACGCTCGTCGAACAGGATAATTATGGCGGTACGCTGCGCGGACCAATCATCGAGGATCGCCTGTTCGTTGCGCTGTCCTACGAAAACTACGAATCGGTCGACGTAACCTCGGTCGGCCCTGCGGGCGGCGGTTTCGCCACCACGATTATCGGTCCGACCGGCAGTCCGATGACGACCGAGAACATCGCGGCCGTGACCAATGTCTTTGCCAACACCTATCGCTCAACCTTCGCGTTCGGCAGCATCCCACAGACCAAGCCAATCACTGACGAGAAATACACGGCTCGATTGGACTGGAACATCACCGACGCTCAGCGCGCCGCGCTGACCTACCGCAAATCCGAGTCCGGTCTCATCCAGCGCACGAATCTCAATACCGGCACCGCTGGCCTCGACTCGCAGTGGTACCTCACGGGCGAGGACGACGAAACGATGGCGCTTCAGTTGAACTCCGACTGGACCAGCAGTTTATCCACCGAACTGCGGGTCTCACAGCGCGACTACACGCGTCTGCAGGAACCGCCCTCTGGTCAGAATTTTTCTGATATTCGGGTGTGCTCGACGGCGACGCCGCTCGATGCCGCCGGCACCACGAATCAGCCACTGACCTGTCGCAACGGCTCAGCGTCGGCGGGGATCGTGCGTTTTGGCCCCGACCAGTTCCGCCACGCTAACTTCCTCACGACCTCAAACACTCAGGCGCAGTTGTCGGCGGAGTTGACCGTCGGCTCGCACCTCATCAAGTTCGGCGGCCAGCTGCAGCAGCAGGAGATCTTCAACCTGTTCCTACCGAACAGCGACGGTACCTATTACTTTGACTCGATCCGCGACTTCAGCAACGGGTTTGCCGGCGAGTTGATCTACCGCAACGCGCTGTCGGGCAATCCGAGCGACGCTGCAGCCAATTTCAGCTATGACACGACATCGTTGTTCCTGCAGGATACTTGGGATCTCGCCGACGAGCTCGCCGTGACCTACGGCGTTCGCTACGACACGTACAAGGTCGACGACAAGCCGGCGCTGAATCGCAACTTCGTCGGTCGGTTCGGATTTAACAATCAGGAAACCTATGACGGCATCGATGTCCTGATGCCTCGCTTGTCTTTTGATTGGCGTCCGACCGATACGCTCAAGGTGAGCGGCGGTTTCGGTCTGTTCTCTGGTGGATTGCCAGACGTGTTCCTTTCGAACTCGTTCAGCAACACCGGCATCCTCGATAACACCATCGTATTCCAGCGCTCGCTGACGGCCGCCAACGCCACAAGTCTCGCGGCTACGGCCGCCCAAGGGGGTGGCTTCATTACCGAGACTACGGGCGCGGTGAATTGCGCGCTCAATCCGGCGTCCTGCCTCGCAGCACTGAATGTCGGCGTGAACTCGAGTTTTGGTTCATCGATCCCGGCATCGATTCAGGCTGCGCTCGGCGGCTCGACAGTGTCGCCCACGTCGGAGACCAACTCTCTGGCACCCGGGTTCCGCATGCCCTCCGACTGGCGCGTCAATCTCGCCGCGAACTGGGAAATCCTTGACGGTTGGAACCTCAACGCGAGCGCCGTTTATGTGCAGACCAAGGATGGTCTCGCTTTCCGCGATATTCGTGCGCAACCGCTGATCGTCAATGGCCAACAGGCGCGCACGCCGGACGGCCGCGTGCGCTACGACGGTCTGTCAAGCGCGCAGCGCACGATCGCGGGCAACACGGTCAGCTCCACCAACCCGGGTTCGGCTCGCGATATTCAGGCCTACAACCCGGAGGCTACGGGTTCGATCTGGACCGCGGCGGTCGGTGTGTCGAAATACTTTGATAACGGGATCAACTTCGCGTTGTCCTATTCAAAGCAGAACTCCGACGAGTTCTCGGCCTCGGCGCGCTTCTCCTCGACTGCAAGCTCGCTGTATGGCGGCCAGTACGCCTCGCTCGATCCCAACACCGCCACCAAGGGCCGCGGTCAGGAAGAAATCTCCGACGCCTTCAAGGGTGAATTCGGTTTCCGCAAGACGCTGTTCGGTGATCTCGAGACGCGTTTCTCGCTGTTTGCCGACTACCGAATAGGGCGACCCGTCACGTTCACGATGAACGGCGGTTCAGGTCGCAACGCGACCTTTGGAGTAAATCGTGGCGCCCAACTCGCGTATGTCCCGGACGTCTCCGGGTCGATTACAACCTCAACGATCGGCACAACGCCCGTGGTCACGGTCTCCTCGGCGCCGCTCGTGGCCTTCGATAGTGCCGCGTCGGTCGAGAATATCCGCGCACTGATCGCGAAGTTTGGCATTCCCACGAATGGCATCGTGCCGCGGGGCTCCTACGACAGTCGCGACATCAACCTCTGGGATCTGCAGCTCAGCCAGGAGTTGCCGGCCTTCGGCGAGGGCCACAAGGCCCGCGTCACGTTGGATATCGCCAACTTCCTGAACCTCATCAACGAGAAGTGGGGCACGATCGAAGAGTACGGCGAGGATGTGCGACTTTTCGATGTGTCGTGCGCCGGTGCGAATGGCGTGTCGGACAACGCCGGCGTCCTCAGTTGCGCGCGGTACCGGATCAGCGGCGTCAACACCTCGCTGCTCACTCCCGCCTCGTCGACGGGTCCAGCGGGCGGCGTGATTCGCAATACCGATCGGTCGCGTTGGCAAATCCAGATCGGGTTGAAGTACGAGTTCTGATCAAGACATTACATTGCCATCAACTCAAGGCGGGCCTCGTGCCCGCCTTTTTTGTATCTTTTTTACAACAATAAGTATTTGCCAGATGCGGGATTGCCGCGCTCTCGCGTAGAATAATGACCCGGTCAAAACGACCCCCCGGTAGCAGTTTTGGGCAGGATGCCCGAAGTTTTTCCGCGTACTTCAGCCTCTGGAGAGTCCAACGATGTCCACCCCCATGTCGGGCACTGCAATGCCCGTGTCCGCGTCGCGACGCTCGCGCGTCTCGCTCGCCGTCCT
>JBILGD010000167.1:0-3707 GCA_044351225.1 Steroidobacteraceae bacterium | reverse complement strand
GCCTGCCGTGCCTCGGCGAGCGGGCGGAAAAGCATCGCCGGAGTCTGGCTGCGCTGGGTAGCCAACTGCAGGCGCCGCAGCGCCGGGGTGCTGATCGAAGTTTTGAGCCAGCCGAACACGAGACTGCAGCCACCCGAATCGAGCGCCTGCTCGATCGCCCAGGCGGGTTCGGCCGTGCGCACGACGAGTTGTCGCTCAAGCGGCACACCGGCTGCGGCGAGTGCCGGGGCATAGGGTTCGAACGGCGGTGAAATCCAGCTCACCCAGCGTGCGGGTGTCTGCCGGCCGAGCTGCACGAGCAGCGGAATGAACAAGCGCAATTCGCCAAGGCCGCTGCGCGCCGTGAGGATCTCGCTGAGACCGGCGGCAGGCCACCCGCCACCGGGCAGCGCCTCATCGAGGCGCGTCCACCCCGTGCCGAGCGTAGTGATGCGTGCAGCGCTGCGCCCGCGCCAGATGGCCGGGTGTTCGAGCAACCGATCGAGCGTAGGCTCGGGCACAGACTCGGACGCGCTCTCTGGTGTGAGACCCATGATGACAGCGCAAGGCGCGCGAGCGGTGGGGTCTCACGATGCGACAGACGTCGCCGTACGCAGCGAGCGCGGCTGCGAAAACCAGCGACTGCGGCCACAACCGCAAGGACAGCTGAAACGCTTGAGGCTCGAGCGCACGGGAGTGCGTGCAGCCTTTTTGCGGACGAGCGTCTCCGTGGCGCCCGGCGAAGGGCGCAGTTCGAAGGTGGACATGTTGAACCTCGATGCGGTCGGGTGAGATCGAGCGGCGCTACATCAAACCTGTCGGTAAGCCAGCGGGCGCTGCCTTGCCTGTCGTGGCACCGCGACGCAACACGCCGACCACCACGCCTTCGATGATGAGCGGCTCTTCACGCAGGTTGACGCGGATGGGCTCGAAGTCGGGGTTTTCGGGCAACAGCCAGACCGTCGGGCCTTCTTGCTTGTAGCGTTTGACCGTGACCTCGTTCTCGAGGCGCGCGACGATGATCTGGCGATTGCGCACCTCAGGCGTGCGGTGCACGGCAACAAGATCGCCATCGAGGATGCCGGCATCTTTCATGGACATGCCGGTGACCTTGAGCAGATAGTGCGGCCGGGGCGAGAAGATGTCTGGATCGATGTTGAAGCGCGCTTCGATGTTCTCTTCTGCGAGAATGGGCTTGCCAGCGGCGACGCGGCCGATGAGCGGGAGCCCGAGCTGTTCGCGCAGGATGTCCTTCAGTTGGATGCCTCGCGAGGTGCCCGGCACGAGCGCGATCACCCCTTTGCGGGCGAGCGCGCGCAGATGCTCCTCGGCGGCGTTGGCGGACTTGAACCCGAGCTCTTGCGCGATTTCTGCCCGCGTGGGCGGCATGCCGGTCTCGGCAATGGCTCGTTGGATCAGGCGGAGAATTTCGGTTTGTCGTGGGGTGAGATCTGACATGGTCGTCCTCTGGTTATCCATGCAGTGTGTATTCATACAGTACCTGTGAATCCATCCAGTCGCAAGCCCCCGTTCGATGATTTTGATGCCCTGGTGATCGGCGCCGGTCACAACGGGCTCGTCTGTGCCTGTTATCTCGCGCGTGCGGGCTTGCGCGTCGGTGTGTTCGAGCGTCGGAGTGTGGTCGGCGGGGCTGCCGTGACCGAGGAATTCGCACCCGGCTTTCGCAACTCCACGGCGAGTTACACGGTGAGCCTGCTCGATCCGCAGGTGATTCGCGAACTGCGTCTGGCCGAGCACGGACTGCGCATCCTCGAGCGGCCGATGCAGAACTTCCTGCCGCTGCCCGACGGCGGATCCTTCAGCGCTGGCCCCGAATCCGCAGCGACGCTCGCGGAAGTGCGTCGGCACAGTGCCCGTGATGCAGCGCGTCTGCCCGACTTCCATGCGCTGCTCGATCGTGCGGTCACGCTGCTGCGTGGTCTGCTGCGACGTACACCGCCCACCGATCTGCGCCGCGGTCGTGATCTTTGGGAACTGTTGCGCTTCGGTCGCGACTTTCGCGCTCTGCCGCTTGCGATGCAGCGCGAACTGCACGAGTTCTTCACGCGCAGTGCCGGCGAAATCCTTGACTACTGGTTCGAATGCGTCCCGCTGAAGGCACTGTTCGGTTTTGATTCGGTGGTCGGCAGTTATGCAAGCCCCTACACGCCCGGCAGCGGCTACGTGCTGTTGCATCATGCCTTCGGTGAAGTGAACGGCAAGAGCGGTGTCTGGGGTCATGCGGTCGGTGGCATGGGCGCGATCACTCAAGCGCTCGCCGCCGAGGCGCGTAGCCTCGGCGTGCACATCGAATGCAACGCGCCGGTCGAGCGCATCGTCACCTCACGGCGCAGCGGTCGCGGCAAACACGGCGATGCCGTGCACGCAAGCGGCATCAAGCTCGAAGACGGCCGCGTCTTCGGTGCACCGCGCATCATCGGCAATCTCGGGCCGAAGCCGCTCTTTCTGGGTCTGCTCGCGGCCGAGGATCTGCCCGAAGATTTCCGCGCGCATATCGGCCGCTGGCGCGTCGGCTCGGCGACCTTTCGCATGAATGTTGCGCTGAGCGAACTGCCGCGCTTCAGTGCGCATCGGTCACGCAGCGACGAGACGCATCTCGGCGCCGGCATCATCATCGCGCCCTCGCTCGACTACATGGATCGCGCTCACGCCTCGGCAAGACTGCATGGCATCTCGCGCGAACCGATCGTCGAGATGCTAATCCCTTCAACGCTCGATGACTCGCTCGCGCCGCCCGGCATGCATGTCGCGAGTCTTTTCTGTCAACATTTTGATTACAACCTTGCACGCCCCGAGGCGCCGACACGCAACTGGCAGACCCCAGGCATGCGCGAGGCCACCGCCGATTTCATCATCGACACCGTGAACGGCTGGGCGCCGAACTTTCGCGCAAGCGTCGTCGGAAAATCCGCGCTCTCGCCGCTCGATCTCGAGCAAATCTTTGGTCTCGCAGGCGGCGATATCTTTCATGGCGCCCTCGGTCTCGATCAGTTGTGGGCGGCGCGGCCTGCGCTCGGTTACGGCGATTACCGCACACCGGTGCAGGGTCTCTATCTTTGCGGCTCGGGCGCGCATCCGGGCGGCGGCGTCACCGGGGTACCCGGGATGAACGCCGCCCGCGAAATACTCCGCGACGGCAAGCGGCGCTGATCTCACGAGACCCTCGTCATGCGAATCCTGCACACCCTCTTCTCCCGCGGCTTTGCCGGTACCGAACGCGCCACCGCCGAGATGTGCAATGCCTGCGCGGGCGAACACGATGTTGCGCTCGCCTTGCGCAGCGACCACGGTGGCGCAGGCGGCGCCTCGATCCGCGATCACCTCGATCCGCGCGTACAGGTGTTCGAGCTCAATCGATGGTTCCCGAGTTTCGGCTTGCGTCGCGTAGTACGCGAGTTCTCACCCGAAGTCATCCACACCCACCTGCGCAAGAGCACCCGCCTCGTCGCTCGATTGCAGCCGCCCTGCCCAACCATCGCCACCTTGCACATGTGGGTGAACGGACCGCACTTTCTGCAGATGGACGGTCTCATCGTGATCGCCGAATGGCAGAAGCGCGATCTTGCAGGCTATCGTGGTCGAATTTTCGACATCAACGAATCATTGATCCCGCAACCAAAGATTGAAGCGGCACAGCAGGCCGAACTGCGGACACTCGCCGGTGCTCGGCCGGGTGAATTTTTGATCGGTGCCGTAGGGCGACTCGT
>JBILGD010000084.1:0-12009 GCA_044351225.1 Steroidobacteraceae bacterium | reverse complement strand
GCTCGAGTCGCAGTTCGCCGACGCGTGTCAGCAGCTCGCTACGCACCGTGTTCTGCAGCGCAGCCGCCGCATCGTAAGTGTCGGCTGCCGTACCGAACGCGCGTGCCATCGCTCGCTGATCGATCCGGCTCATGGGGCGAGCCCGCGCAGGAAATCTTCGAGCAGCCCGCCGAACTCCTCGGCATGCGACAGGAACGGCGCATGACCGCAACGCGGGATTTCTTCGAAGCGGGCACCGCGAATCAGTTCGGCCAAAGCCCGCGAGGCGTGCGGGTGCACGACCCGGTCGTACTGCCCGGCGATCACCAGCGTCGGGCTTTGGATGAGCAGCAGTCGCGGACGTTGATCGACTTCGTGCAGCAGCTTCAGCGATCGCCATAGCACCTCGGGCGGGCACTCGCCCTGCGCGAGCAAGGCGGCGCGCAGGCTGGCGAGCGTCTCCTGCGCATTCGCGCTGCCGCGAACCTGCAGACCCAGGAATTCGCTGATCGTGCGCCGATAATCATCACGTAAATGTCCGGCGAGCGCGTCGAGCACTTCGGGCGCGGCACCGTAGGGCCAATCTGCTGCGATCGCAAAGCGCGGCGTGGGGCTGACGAGCACAAGACCCGCGATGCGCTCGGGAGCCTGGGCGGCGATTTCCATTGCGAGCTTTGCGCCGAGCGACCAGCCGAGCAGTACGCAGCGCGGCGGCATCTGCTGCAGCAGATGTGCCGCCGTGAGCCCGATATCCCAGCCGCGCGCGGCGTCGTGATGATGAATGGCGGCCGGCTCGAGGGCTCGCCCGTGACCCGGGAGATCCATTCGGCTGATGGCGAGAGGGACCCCGTCGGCGCGCTTGCTCCAGGCATCGAGCCTCGTCACGAGCGCATCGAACACCCGCAGGTTGAGCGCCCAGCCGTGCAGCAACACGAGCGACTTGGCCGTCATGCGCCCGCCTCTCTGCTTGCCTGCAAGCTCGCCTCCAGTGCCACGAGCAAGGCCTCGACTTGCGAGGGCTCATGGGTTGCCGACAGCGTGACGCGCAGTCGCGCACTGCCCTGCGGCACGGTCGGCGGACGAATGGCGGTGACGCGGTATCCCTTGACGCGCAGCGCCGCACTCGCGGCAAGCGTGCTTGCCGCGCTGCCCAGAATCAACGGCTGAATGGCCGTCGGTGAGTCGGTGAGCGGCAGCCCGCGGCGTGTTGCGCCTTCGCGAAACTGCGCGATGAGCTCATGCAGCTTTTCTCTGCGCCAGGATTCGCGCTGCACGAGTTGCAGTGCCTTGCGCGTGGCCGCCGCGACCGCCGGGGGCAGCGCGGTGGTGTAGATGTAGGTACGCGCCCGCTGGATCAGCAGCTCGATCAGCGGCTCATCGCCCGCGACAAAGGCACCGAAGCTGCCGAGCGCCTTGCCAAATGTGCCAATCAGCACGGGTACCTGCAGGGCATCGAGGCCAAAGAATTCGCAGCAGCCGGCGCCCCGCTCGCCGAGTACGCCGATGCCATGCGCGTCATCGACGATCAGCCAGGCGCCGTGTTGCCGGGCCGCCGCAACAAGTTGCGGCAGCGGCGCGAGGTCACCATCCATGCTGAACACGCCGTCGGTGACGAGCAGAGCACTGCTGCCTTCGTGCGCGGTGGCCGCATGGTCGCTCAGGGCGCGCGCGGCGGCTGCGGCATCACCGTGCAGGTAGCGTTTGAAGTGACGCGTGCGTGCGAGCAGCGCCGCATCAATCAGCGAAGCGTGATTCAACCGGTCCTCGAGCACGAGATCGTCGCGATCGGCGAGCGCCGCGAGTACGCCGAGATTAGCCATATAGCCGGTGGAAAAAACCAGCGCCCGTTCGCGTCCGGTGAATTCGGCCAGTTCCTGCTCGAGCGCTTCGTGCTCGCGGCAGTGGCCGCTGACGAGGTGCGAGGCACGAGCGCCGACGCCGTCGCGCAGCGCCGCCTCGGCCATGGCTTGCGCGAGCTCGGGATGCCGGGCGAGCCCAAGATAATCGTTGCTGCAGAAATCGATGCTACCGTCGTCGGCGAGCTCGCGTCGCCGGCGTAACTGCCGCGTATCGACTTCGTGCAGCGCGGCGGCGATGGCCTCAGGCGTGCAACGCACCGGGCGCTCCACCCGCAGTGCGCATGCCGAGGCGTTCGAGCAGGCGGCGATCGTGCTCGACATCGGGATTGCCGGTCGTCAAAAGTTTTTCGCCGTAGAAAATCGAGTTTGCACCGGCAAGGAAGGCGAGCGCCTGCAGCTCATCCGACATCTGCTCGCGGCCTGCGGAGAGGCGCACGGCCGACTGCGGCATGATGATGCGGGCCACGGCAATCGTGCGTACGAAATCGAAGGGATCGATCGGCGCCTGATCGGCGAGCGGCGTGCCTGGCACGGCGACCAGCTGGTTGATCGGCACGCTTTCAGGATGCTGCGGCAAATTGGCGAGCACCTGCAGCATGCGCGCACGATCACGCATGGTCTCGCCCATGCCGACGATGCCGCCACAACAGACGTTCATGCCAGCCTCGCGCACGGCTTCGAGCGTGTCGAGCCGGTCCTGAAAGTCGCGCGTGCTGATGATCTTGTCGTAGTACTCGGGCGAGGTGTCGATATTGTGGTTGTAGTAGTCGAGACCGGCCTCGCGCAGCTCCTTGGCCTGATCGCGGGTGAGCATGCCTAGCGTCGCACAGCTTTCCATGCCGAGCGCGCGCACTTCGCGGATCATGGCCACCATCACATCGAGATCTTTTTTCTTTGGCGAGCGCCACGCGGCACCCATGCAGAAACGGGTCGCCCCGGCCTCGCGAGCCGTACGCGCTCGTTCGGCGACATCGGCCACCGCCATCAACGACTCGCGATCAAGACCCGTGTCGTAGCGAATGCTCTGCGGGCAGTAGGCGCAGTCCTCCGGACAGGCGCCGGTCTTGACCGACAGCAACGTGCTCATTTGCACGGTGTTGGTCTGCTGGTGTTCGCGATGCACCGCCTGCGCGCGGAACAACAGGTCTTGAAAGGGCAAGGCGAACAGCGCCTCGACTTCTTCGAGCGTCCAGTCGTGACGGGCAATGTCTTGGCTCATGGTGTTTTCCGGTGCACAGGCGAGATTCGCAGGCTGCGCAGTACCGCGGCCGCGGGCAGCCTCGAGGACTGCCGCCGCGATGTTCCCCAAGGCCCCGGAGACTGTCAACTTGCAAAGCGCCACCGAGTCGACAATCGATCCGCTGGCGCTCCACTCGCAGCGCCATTGGCTGATCGATCAGGGCCGAAGATTGCCGTGGCTGACACGCTGGGCTTTTCGGTGCCTGCCGGCACGTTGCTACTTCTGCGGTCGAGCGAGTGAGCTGCGCCAGCTCGACCTGTGCGGCGCGTGTCTGGAGCGCTTGCCGTGGGCTTCGCCCGAGCGGGTGCCGCGCCGCCTCGGCAGCGGCGCACCGGCTTTTGCAGCGCTCGATTATCGCGCCCCCGTAGCCGAGGCGCTCAAGGCGCTGAAGTTCACCGGCGACCGTCGAGCCGCCAGACTGTTCGGCGCCGTGCTCGCCCTGCGGCTTGCGACTGAAGTGGCAACAAATGCCGGCGCCCTGCCCGATGTGTTGCTGCCCGTACCGCTGCATCATGCCAGGCACATCGAGCGCGGCTTCAATCAGTCGCTGCTGCTCGCCCGACATGCCGGGCACTGGCTGCGGCGGCCGGTCCATTGCGGCGCTGTGCTACGCATCAAAGCCACGCGTCCGCAGACTTCACTGCACGCGATCGAACGTCAGCGAAATCTGGCGGGTGCATTTTTCGTCTCGCCACAACTGCGCCGCGAGCTGCGTCGACGCAAACTGCGACGCGTGGCGATCATCGACGATGTGCTCACCACGGGCGCCACGCTTGATGCGCTCGCCACCGCCCTGCAGGAGGCTGGCATTCGCGAGCTTCAGTGCTGGAGCGTGGCGAGGGCGATGCCGACGAATATCGCGAGACCCACGTAATTGTTGTCCAAAAAGGCCTTGAAGCACTTGGCGCGTGCGCGCTCGCGCGTCGACCAGAGTTGTCGCGCAAACAGCAGCGCGACGATGAGCAGCGCGACGAAATACGGCGCCGCGAGATCGGCCAGCACGCCGATCCATCCGAGCAGCGCAAGCATCAGCGTTTGCATGATGCCGATAGCGAGCAGGTCATGCTCGCCAAACAGCAACGCGGTCGAGCGGATGCCGATGCGTCGATCGTCGTCGCGATCGACCATCGCATAGAAGGTGTCGTAGATCCCCGCCCACAGCACCGCAACGGCAAAAATAAGCCAGCCGAGCAGCGGGATCTCGCCGCGTACAGCCATGAAGGCCATCGGCACGCCCCAGCCGAAGGCGATGCCAAGATAGAGCTGGGGCGCCGGGAAAAATCGCTTGAAGAATGGATAAGTCGCCAGCAGCAGCGCAGCGATCAATGACAGCAGCACGGTGCGCAAGTCGAGTTGCAGCACCACGACGAGTGCCAGCAGCATCAGCACGACGAACAAGGTCAGTGCCTCGTAAGGCGAGATGCGCCGTGCGGCGAGTGGGCGTTCGCGGGTGCGTTCGACGTGCGGATCGAAATCACGATCGGCAAAATCATTGATGATGCAACCAGCCGAACGTGTGAGCAGGGTGCCGAGCAGGAATACCAGCAGCAGTTTCGTTCCGGGAAAACCCGGCGCGGCGATCCACAGCGCCCAAAGCACGGGCCAGAGTAGCAGCAACGTACCGATCGGCCGGTTGAGGCGAGTCAGCAGGACGTACTCGTGCAGCCGCCTTTGCAGGGCAATGGCGATCATGCGCCGGGTCTCCGCGGCACCCGCAATGCCCGAACTCCGTCCGACTCAGCGACCGCCACGTCGACCGATCGAGGGCAGAAAGACCTCGTAGAGGTCAAAGGGCGCGCCGCCAACGCGCAGCGGCGAATGACGCACCCACAGCGGTTGCGGCGAAAGTTGCGCGTGCTGCACTACGCGGGCTGCGAGCCAGGCATCCGGATAAAGCTGCGCGAAGCGAAACTCGTCGCGCTCGAGATCCTGCCGGCCGGCCAATGCTTCGCCGAGCGTGCGAGTGCCGATGGCGGCGAGCCAGGGCGCAGACTCGAGCGTGCATCGCGGGATGCGGGTATGCGCAAACATCCACACCACACCATCGCCACACATGTCGATTTCGCGCACGTGATCGGCGCCTGCCGCCCCTTCGTGGAGCAGCCGCATGGCGAAGCCGTCGCCGGCGGCCTCGCGAATCCGCTGGGTGAGCAATCCAGGGGTCAGCAGCCACGAGCGCAGCGCCGCATCGCCGACGTAACAGTTGAGTGCATTGGGTGGCAACCACAGCGCCGCCGCAGGGACCGCCGCTGGCCAGAGCGCGGGCTCTGCCGAAGCAGCGGTCGGCACATCAACCGATGCGGCCATATCTGTCGTCCGTCCCGATCCAACGTGTGGTGAGGGGCGCGATTCTATCCGGATACTTTGCCAGCAGCAGGTCCGCGGCCTGTTGTACCTGCGGCAGGAGGTCCGCGTCGCGCGCGAGATCGGCGACGCGCATGCGGGCGAGCCCGGTCTGTCGCGTGCCGAGCAGCTCACCCGGTCCGCGCAATTCGAGGTCGCGCTGTGCGATCACGAAGCCGTCGGTGCTGTCGCGGATGGCGTTGAGTCTGGCGCGCGAGAGCGCGCCGAGCGGCGATCGGTAAAGCAGTACGCAGCTGCTCTCGTGACTGCCGCGTCCGACCCGTCCGCGCAACTGGTGCAATTGGGCGAGCCCCATGCGTTCGGCGTTCTCGATCACCATCAGCGTGGCATTCGGCACATCGACGCCGACTTCGATGACGGTGGTGGCCACGAGCAGATGGATCCGTCCGGCCTTGAACTCGAGCATCACCGCGTCCTTTTCTTTGCCTTTCATGCGACCGTGCACGAGTCCCACCGAAAAATGCGGTAGCGCTTCGGCGAGGGCGGCGGCGGTTTCCTCGGCAGCCTGATATTGCAGTTCCTCGGATTCCTCGATCAGCGGACAGACCCAATAGGCCTGACGGCCGCTGCGGCAGGCAGCATCGATGCGCGCCACCACCTCGTTACGGCGGGTCTCGGTCACCACCACGGTCTTGACCGGTGTACGTCCCGGCGGCAACTCGTCGATGACCGACACATCGAGATCGGCATACGCCGTCATCGCGAGCGTGCGCGGGATGGGTGTCGCCGTCATGATGAGTTGGTGCGGATGACGACCCTCCCGCTGGCCTTTCTCGGCGAGTTGCAAACGTTGCTGTACGCCGAATCGATGCTGCTCATCGACGATCACCAAGGCAAGATCCCGGAACTGCATACCTTGCTGAAAGAGCGCATGCGTGCCCACGGCGAGCTGCACCTCGCCGGCGGCGAGTGCTTCGAGGGCGCTGCGCCGGGTGCGTGCGGGCTGCGACCCCGAGACCAGCGCCACCGTGATACCGAGCGGTCTGAACCAGGCGTCGAGATTTCTTTGATGCTGCTCGGCGAGGAGTTCCGTCGGCGCCATGAGTGCGGCCTGGCGTCCGCTGCCGAGCGCGCGGGCGGCCGCGGCCGCGGCAACCACTGTCTTGCCGCAGCCGACGTCGCCTTGCACGAGTCGCACCATGGGTCTGCCTTGCGCGAGATCGGCATCGATGTCATCGAGCGCGCGGCGCTGTGCCGCCGTGAGTGGATAGGGCAATTGGGCGATGAAGCGCGCTTCGAGTCCCTGCGGATCCGCGAGTGGCCAGGCGGCCTCGACCCGCGCTGATTCGCGCAGTCGGCGCAGCACGGTCTGATGGGTGAGTAATTCCTCGAAGGCAAGACGTCGCTGCGCCGGATGCTGTCCTGCCTCGAGTTCTTCGAGATCGGCATCGACCGGCGGTCGGTGCATGTGACGCAGCGCATCGCGCAGCGGCGGCAGTCCGAGCGGCGCGAGAATTTCCGGCGGCAACCAATCGCGAATGCCCGCGGTATCGAGCTCTTTCAGCGCTTGGGTGATCAGCGCACGCAATCTGCCCTGACTCACGCCTTCGGTCGCCGGATACACGGGCGTGAGTCCGTCTTCGAGCGCGGTGCGCTCATCGAAAATCACGCGATACTCGGGATGAACCATCTCGAGACCGAGCGGTCCGCGGCGTACCTCACCGAAGCAGCGGATGCGCGTTCCGCGCGCGAGCCCCTGTTGTTGTGCCGAGGAAAAATGGAAGAAACGCAGGGTGAGAAAGCCCGAGCCGTCGGCGATTCGGCTCTGCATCTGCCGGCGGCGACGGAACACCACGTCGGTGAGCTGCACTTCGCCTTCCACTACCGCCCGGCTGCCGGGTAGCAGCGAGCCGATGGGCTGCACGCGCGTGCGATCTTCATAACGCGTCGGCAGCACGAACAGCAGATCCTGCACTCGCTCGACACCGAGCACGGCCAGCCGCGCCGCGAGCGCCTCGCCGACGCCGCGCAGCGCGGTCACGGGCCGTTGCTCGCGCACGTCGTGCATCGAGGTACGCCCCAAAAACGCTTAGTCGAGGTGCAGGATGCAGTCGATCTCGACGCGTGCGCCGCGCGGCAGTTGCGCAACGCCGAGCGCGGCACGCGCGGGCCACGGTTCCGGGAAGTACTGCGCCATGATTTCATTGACCTTGGCGAAGTGCACGAGGTCGGTGAGATACACCGTCACGCGCACCGCATGACGCAGCGAGCCGCCCGCAGCCTTGGCGATGGCTGCGAGGTTGTCGAACACTCGACGGATCTCCGTTTCGATGTCGCCGCTGACCAGCTGACCGGTAGCCGGATCGAGCGGGATCTGCCCCGAGATGTATACCGTGGGGCCGATGCGCACGGCCTGCGAATAGGTGCCGATGGCCTGGGGTGCGTCGGCAGTACTGATGATCTGTCGTGTCATGGCGGGAACCTCGTTGAGTCGTCGCGTCATTCGTCGCGACTGCGCGCGGCAAGTGTACGCGACAGGCGCAGTACGTCGGGCATGCGGCGAATGACCCGGATCACCTTGGCGAGATGCTTGCGATCGCGTACGCGTACCTCGAATACCAGCACCGAGGTTTGCGGATCGCGCTCTTCGAGTTCGACGTGATCGATGTTGGTTTCGGTACCGGCGATCGCCGAGGCGACGGCGGCGAGCACGCCCATGCGATTAGCCACTTCGACCCGCAATTCGCTGCCGAACATGCGCTCGGTCTTTTCGGCCCAGGTGACCGAAATCCATTTTTCGGGATGCTTGCGATAGTCGTCGACGTTCGCGCAGTCCTCGCGGTGCACGATGATGCCGCGGCCACTCGATAGATAGGCGAGGATGGCATCGCCCGGCACGGGGAAACAGCAGCGCGCGTAACTGACCAGCAAGCCCTCGGTACCCGCGACGGCGAGCGGTGCAGGTGCGGGGGCTTCTTCGCTGGTGTCTGCAGCGGGGGCTGCGGGTCCGAGCCGACGCGCGATCAGCGGCGCGAGCCGCTCGCCGAGCCCCACTTTCTCGAACAGCTCATCCGCATCGACCATACCGAGCTCGCCCGCAGTCGCGGCGAGTGTTGTTTCGCTGATGTCGGTGAGCGAGAGATTGAATTCGGCGAGCGATTGGTTGATCAGCCGCTGACCGAGTTCGATGGCATCGGAGCGACGCAGGCCTTTCAAATATTGGCGAATTGCGGCGCGTGCCTTGGCGGTGACCACGATGTTCACCCAGGCGGGATTTGGCATGGCACCGGGTGCGGTGACGATCTCAACCGTCTGGCCGTTGCGCAGATGTGTGCGCAGCGGCACTAGGCGCCGATCGATCTTGGCGGCGACGCAGCGATTGCCGACATCGGTGTGCACTGCATAGGCGAAGTCCACCACGGTGGCGCCGCGCGGCAAGCGCAGGATCTTGCCCTTGGGTGTGAACACGTACACCTTGTCCGGAAAGAGGTCGACCCGCACGCTTTCGAGGAATTCTTCGGAGGTACCGGCTTCCTGCATCGCGATCAGGTTGGTCAGCCATTCGCGCGCGCGGGCCTGCTCGCTCGCCACCGACGACTCGCCGCTCTTGTACTTCCAGTGGGCAGCGATCCCCGATTCGGCGATGCGGTGCATATCGCGCGTGCGGATCTGCGCTTCGATCGGCTGGCCGTTCGGTCCGAACAGCGTGGTATGCAGCGATTGGTAGCCGTTGACCCGCGGGATGGCGATGTAATCTTTGAAGCGTCCGGGCATCGGCCGGTATGCGCCATGCACGACCCCGAGCGCGCGGTAGCACTCGTCGGCGGAATCGACCACCACGCGCAGTCCATAGACATCGACGATGTCATTGAGCGAAGCGCGCTTGCGCAGCATCTTGCGATAGATGCTGTAGAGATGCTTTTCGCGGGCGTCGACCTCTGCAGCGATCCCGGCCTTCTTGAGCGCCACCTCGATGTTCTCGGAGATGCGGCTGAGGAATTCCTTCTGATTGCCACGCGCGCGTTTGAGGGCTCTTTCCAGTACTCGGTAACGACGCGGGTAGAGCGCGCCGAACCCCAGGTCCTCGAGTTCGAGCTTCATGGCGTAGAGCCCGAGACGCTCCGCAAGCGGCGCGTAGATATCCAGGGTCTCGCGAGCGATGGCACGCCGCCGCGCCGGCGACATGCCCTCGATGGTGCGCATGTTGTGCAAACGATCGGCGAGCTTGACCAGGATCACCCGCAGGTCGCGCACCATCGCGAGCAGCATCTTGCGGAAGGATTCCGCCTGCGCTTCCTCGCGACTTTTGAACTGGATTTGGTCGAGCTTGGTCACGCCGTCAACGATTTCGGCGACGTTCTGCCCGAAGCGCTTGGCGAGCTCGTCCTTGGCGATCGGCGTATCTTCGATGACGTCGTGCAGGATTGCCGCCACGATGGTGTCGGTGTCGACCCGCAGGTTGGCGAGCACTTCGGCCGCCGCGACCGGGTGTGCGATGTAGGGTTCGCCGGTTTTGCGGCGCTGGCCGCGGTGCGCTTCAGCGCCGAATTCGGCGGCGTCGCGGATGCGATCGACTTGCTCGGGCGGGAGATAGGCGCCCGCCGCGCTCAGCAGCTCCTTGAGGCCCGGGGTCCGCCGTGACCCGCCTGGCAGCAGGCCGAGCAGTGTCTGCGCATAATCCAAAGCGCCTCCGCCCCTCGGGGCAGTGTCGTCAGTCTCCGAGGCCGAACTGCGGTGCGCGGAAGCCCGGATCGGGTTCCATGATGTCCGGCAGCAGGCTCGGCTCCGGTTCCGGCTCGGGCTCCGGCTCGAGCAGCATCTCGGGGGTGATGTTGCCGGCGGCGATTTCGCGCAGTGCGACCACGGTCGGCTTGTCGTTCTCCCAGGGCACGGTGGACTCTGCGCCGTTGGCGAGCCGACGGGCGCGCTGCGAGGCGAGGATTACGAGCTGAAAAATGTTGTCGACGTTCTGCAGACAATCTTCGACGGTGATGCGTGCCATGAGGAGCCTTCGGGTTTGACCCGGAAAAACATCAAGAAGGGTCGGCAAGTATAGGCGAGTACAGGGGATTCTGGCCAGCGGCGTCAGCCGAGCAGCGCCGGCAGCAAGGCTGCGAGGGCGGCGCGCTTGCCGGACAGATCCGTCGCTTGGCCGGCGATGATGCGGCGCAGATCCGCCACCGCACGCTCGAAATCGTCGTTGACGATCACGTAATCGAATTCGCCGTGATGCTCCATATCGGCCACCGCGTCACGCAGACGGCGGGCAATCACCGCCTCGCTGTCGGTACCGCGACCGCGCAGACGGCGTTCGAGTTCGGCGCGGGACGGTGGCAGCACGAAGATGGTGCTGCAGCCCGGCGAGCCGGTCGCAGGGTCGCGGGTGCGCTCGCGCACCTGCCGCGCACCCTGCCAGTCGATCTCGAGGATCACGTCATGGCCGCGTCCGAAAGCCTCGGCGAGCGCGGCACGACTCGTCCCGTAGAAGTTGTCGAACACCGGCGCGTATTCGAGGAAGCCATCGGCGGCGATCATTTTTTTGAAGGTATCGACGCTGACGAAGTGATAGTCCCGACCGTCGGTTTCGTTCGGCCGCTGCGCACGCGTGGTGTGCGAGACGCAGACGCGCAGATTCGGCTCACGCTCGAGCGTGGCCTTCACGAGGCTGGTCTTGCCGGCGCCCGAGGGCGCGGCGATGACGAAGAGACGCCCGCCGCTCATTCGATGTTCTGCACCTGTTCGCGCATCTGTTCGATCAGCACTTTCATGTCGACGGCGAGACGCGTGGTGTCGAGTTCCTGCGATTTCGAGGATAGCGTGTTGGCCTCGCGATTGAGTTCTTGCATCAAAAAATCGAGTCGACGCCCGGCGGCCTCGCTACCGTCGATGATGCGACGGATTTCGGTGATGTGACCATCGAGGCGGTCGAGCTCCTCATCGACATCGGCGCGCTGCAGCACGAGCACGAGTTCCTGCTCGAAGCGTTCGGTGTCGACCGTAGTGCCGAGCTCGGCAACGCGCTCCTGCAGTCGGCTGCGCAGCCTCGCGCGCAGCTCCGGCATGCGCGTGCGCAGATCGGTGACGATGGCTGCAAGCGCGACGCAACGCTGCTCGATGAGCTCACGCAATCTTTGACCTTCGCGGCCGCGGGTTGCCGCGAGCTCGCGCACCGTGTCGACGAAAAGCGCGCGGCAAGCACCCTGCAGACTCTCGGTATCGGGCGCGTCGTCTGCCAGCACTCCGGGCCAGCGCAGCACATCGAGCGCATCGATCTCGGCACTGCCGGCGGGCAGTTTGCTGCTGATGTCGCGGACGCGTACCAACAGGCGCTCGAGCGCCGCCTCGTCGATGCGTAATTCACGCTCGGCTTGATGCGCGCCGCGCAGGTGGATGGTGCAGTCGAGTTTGCCGCGACGAAGTTCGCGCGCGAGGATCTGTCGCAGTTCGCCCTCGAGCGAGCGCAATTCTTCGGGTAGGCGAAAACCGGGCTCGAGGTAGCGGTGGTTGACGCTGCGCATTTCGCAGGTGAGTTCGCCGTAGGGGCCGCTCGCCTCGCGTCGCGCGAAACCGGTCATGCTGCTGATCATCGAAAAGACACCTGCGAGGAGTATTGCGGAAAAGGAGCCG
>JBILGD010000166.1:0-3732 GCA_044351225.1 Steroidobacteraceae bacterium | reverse complement strand
ACAGGCCCGCAATCCATACGGCAGGCATCCACAGCAGTGCGCCCAGCGCGAAACCACAGAGCACGGCGAACGCCAGCGTCCGCGCCGCGAATCGTCGCGCCTGCGTCACGGCGCGCGCGAGGGGCGTGGTCCGAGTTCGAAGCGAGCGTTGACGCGCCCGACTTCATTGGCGGGATCGATCCGCGCCTGTCGCAGCGCGATCGCCTGCGCATCGAATTCGGCGATGAGTTCTAGTGTGGCGTCGAACGGCACGTCGACAAGGCGCAACTCGATGGAGCCGTCTGTACCCGGCTGCACCTCGGCCGAGAGCGCGCTGCGCTCGAGCAAGCGGCGGGCGAGCGTGCCGAGGGGCAGCGTTGCCTCTTCGCCGAGGCGTTCGCGGCGCTGCAGGCGATCGAGCGTCGCCGGCAGCGTGGCGAGCAGCGCCTGCTTTTGCTGCAGTCGCAGGGCGACCGCCGCGCTGCGTTCCTGCAGGGTGAGCGCACTACCCATGACCAACACCACGAGCATCGCGCTGGAGCCCAGCCACAGCGCCCGACGATCGCGCGCGGAGAGTTGCTGCAGACGCTCGTTGATGAGACTCAGCCGGCGGTTCATGGCGTCGCTCCGGCGTCGGCGCGCACCAGCGTCAGGATTGTCGTGCCCTCGGCCCCCGCACTCGCCCGGCTTTGCCATCCTCGCGAACTCAGGGCCGTATCGATTGAGGCGAGCGGAACGCCAGCGCGCAACTCCACCTGCAGGGCCTTGCCCTCGAGGGCGATGGACTTCAAAGAATTCGGCGTCAACCCCGCCGCAACGAGATCGAGCAGCGCGCCCTGCAGCAACGCGGCACCCTGCAGCGTGCCGTCCGAGGGCGCGAGCGTGCGCAAGAGTGGATCGATCGAGCGCAGTTCCGGTGTTTGTTGTTGCGCCGCTTGCAGCAGCTGCGCGTCAAGTTGTCGCTCGCTGTGCTCAAGCGCGCGCAGCGTCCACCCGCGACCGGCGAGATGCAAGAGCAAGAATATCGCCGCGAGCGCGGCCACGAGACGCCAACGCCCGCTCGCCTCGCTTGCGGGTCGGCGCGGAGTGAACTCACCCTGCAAAAGGTTGATCGGCGCGGCGAGCCGCAACTGCGCGACGAGCCAACCGAGCGTGTCCTCTGCGCCGGCGACCCAGGACACTCGGGCGAGCGAGGTGGCGCCGTGTTCGAGCTTGGCGACAAAATTCTCCGTCAATACTGCACGTTGTTCTGGCGCCACGTGCACCTGCAGACCGAGCGTCTGACGGGGCGTATCGCCAAGCAGCAAATCGAGCACCACCGGCAACTCATCGATGCCAGCCACCACTGCGCTTCCTGAGGGCGCACGGAGAAAAATCTCTTGTTCGCCACGAACCCAAGCCACGACATCACCCGGTTTTGGCGCAACGCAGTCCTCGGCGAGATGAAGCGCACTCGGCTCCGCGCCGGCAGCCCGCAGCAAGGCCAGCCACGCGGCCAAGCGCGCGTGGGCTATCACCACCACGGGCACCTCGAGAGCGATCGCGCCGTCGGTGCCGCTGACCTCGCGAGCGCGACCCATGGCGAAGTGCTGCCCCTCGAGGTCGGTGGCCAGTTGTTCCTCGAGGGCGAAGGGCAGGCTGGTGCGCAGCTTGCCTGCGGAAATCTTTGGCAGACGCGCCTGCGTCGACAGCGCATCTCCCGCGGGGATCAGAGCGACGAGGCGCGCGTTCGGATAGGCGCTGGCCAATTCGCCGACCGAGCCGCGCAGCGGAGCCGAGCTCAGCGAGCCGTCGGCGGCGACGAGGCGTCCCTCGAGCGGCGCGGAGGCGTCCGGATGTTCTAGCCGCAGGTAGAGCGTGTCGGTCATGCCAGATGAAAATCAGTCTGCCAGTTGCCGACGCAGCACGCGCAAGCGCGGCGGCTCGGGAGGGGTGTGTTCGTAGCGCAGCAGACTGTACAAGGAGAAGCTCGCCGTGCCAACGACAGCGACTGTGCGCAATTGAAAGTAACTGCTGCGCTCGCCGAGACCGAGCGACTTGTCGAGCCGCTCGAAGGCGAGCGGGTCGCCGAGCGAGGCACGAAAATCCTCGCGCCGCGGAAAGCAGCCGCGCTCGCGATTGCGGGCGAGCGAGTCCTCGGCGCCCATCCATTGGCGCTCATCAAGCAGCGCATCGAGCAAGGCGGGCGTTGCGGTGCAGAGGTTGATGCCCGCGTCGCGGGGCAGGGCGGCCACATGGGGTGCCAATAACAGGAACCGCGCCTCGTCAAAACCCTCGAGCCATTGCAACTCGCTGATGGAGGTGATCGGACGGTTGGGCGGCCGGTAACCGGGTTGCAGACCGGAATAAAGATCATCCTCGCCGCCGCCGCCCATGGGCTGATCGTCGGCGTCGAGCCAATCGGCGAGTCGCAGCGCCCACACCGGCTCAAGTTCCAGCGTACGCAATAGGCGCTCGAAGAGCTCGAGTGCGACCGGGTCGATGCGTCCATCCGCTGCAACCAAACTGTTGAGATTGAAGCGACCCTGCAGATCGACGAGTTGTCCCTGCACGGCGCCGGCGTCTTGCACCTCGATGGGTCCGAGTGGGTTGGCCCAGCGCTGCGCGGCGTGCACCGGTGCGCTGCCGGTATCGAGCTCCTCGCGCAGCAGCGTCGCCGCCAGCGCTTCGGCGCCGCCCGCGAGCAGCTGCGCGCGATCTTGTGCGGAGCCACCCTCCGTTCGTCGCAGCAACAAGCCCGTATCAAAGAAAACCGCAGCCGCGATACCGGTGGCGATCGCCACGACGATCAAAGCCGTGAGCAGCGCGACCCCTCGACCTGAGCGGACGCTCGGCAGGTGGCGATCTGCCGCCCAAAGCTTCAACCGGGCACCTCGATGACGCGGCGGATCAAACCGTACCGGGCGGTCTCGAGGGTAAATTCGACCGCGAGTGGGCGGGCGCGCAGCGGTGATCGATCGACGCTCGTCGCATCGGTGGGTGGCCATAGGTCTTGCCACTCGCCGCGCGCATCGAGGAAACGCAGACGCAGCTCGCGAACCTCTCGCAACAACACGCGGCGCGATGCGGTGCCGCCCTGTACGGCATCGAGTACCGGGCTCGTCGAGCGCAGCAAAGCGCCCTCGACCACGGCGTACTCGATGCGCTGCAGGCTGCCGCGCGCGTGACTCGATGAGACGCTGCGACCACCGCGGGTCAAGGCGAGCACACGGCCCGACGTGCGCGTCGCATCGAGCGCGCCGAGCGTGCCGCGACCCAGTTCGTCACGCACCGGTCGCGCCTCGAGACCCGCGAGATCCGTGGCCATGATGCGCACGGCACGCTGTACCTCCCCGAAGCTCTGCTGCGCCTCGAGGATGCCGCTGCGCTGCCGAGCCGCCTCGACGAGGCCCGCATAACCCATGGCGAACATGACCGACGCCACGAACAGCGCGACCAGCAATTCGAGCAAAGTAAAACCGCTCGCTTTTTCTACGACGCGATGTTTCATGGCGCCGTCCGACTCGCTGTATCCCAGAGCAGATCAGCGTTACCGCCGCGCGCGACGTCGCGGCCGCGCGCGCCCCGCAGCGTCACCAGCCACGCCGTATCCGGACTCTCGGCATCCCGCACACTGACCGCGATCTGCACCACCCCATCGAGCGCGGTACGCTCGATCTCTTGTTGCCACAGCCAGCGTCGATTGCCTTGGACGGATTCACCCTCGCTGCGGCCGATCGGCGGAAACTCTGCCGCCAAGCGGGTTTCGATGAT
>JBILGD010000165.1:0-3754 GCA_044351225.1 Steroidobacteraceae bacterium | reverse complement strand
CCGGTGCCTCAAGACATCCACTGCGGTCACGAGCAAGCAATCATGGCAAGCTCGTCGCCCATGCGCCAACCACCTCTCGCAAGACACCACTCAGGGACCATCCAGTATCGCGGCCCGGACGGCGAGACCGGCCGGGAGTGGTTTCAGATGATCGACCATGGCGATGCCGGCCGTACGCTGCGTGCACTCTGCCGTATGGATGACATTGATCTCTGGCGTGATGTGTCGATGTCGCTCGATGCTGCATCGCGACCACGGAATGCCTTCGTGCGGATCACGCAAGCGGGGATCATGCAGGGCAGCATGCTCTACACCATCGATAGCGATGCGCTCGAGCTCGACGGTGTGACCGCCGAGCATGGTCGCGTGTCACGACGTATTGCGCTGACTGAGCCTCTGCCCTACCTCGGGCTGCATCCGCTCGTTGGCGATGCACTGGTTGCGCTTTGCCGAGGCACCGACGCGCCCGGCGAGTTCCGCACGGTGCACGGCTACACCAACTCCTCTTCGCCGAGCGGCGAAACCGGACTCTTGGCTGTGCCCACGGCCATCGCTGCCGCCTATATCGGTGACGAGCAGGTGACGACACCTGCCGGAATCTTTGCTGGTCGTCACTACCAACTGCGCTGGCAACCACAATGGCCGGTCGCAGATCTTTGGGTGAGCGGCGACGAGGCGCTATTTCTGCGCCTGACCTGGGCGTTCAATCGATCCTGCTACGAACTCGTGGAACTGCGTACGCTCGGCTAGAAGCTGCGCTTGGTTTCGATCAGCAGTTGCATGCTGTCGATCGATTTGTCGGCGCCCACCGGAAAAGCGAGATCGATGTGGATGACGTTGCCGAGACCGGAACGGCTGTTGCCAAGACGCAAGCCGATGCCCGCATCGCCCAACACGCCGCGCCGCTTCTCGGCAAAAGGGTCGCGCCCCCAAGTTCCGCCCACATCGACGAACGCGGCAGCGCCCACGTGCAGCAAGCGAAACGGATACCAGTCGGTGAATACACGCTGCTCCAGAGTGAGCAGCCAACGCCCCTGACCGCCGCGATAGCGCAATGGATAGCCGCGTAGCCCGGTATCACCGCCCAACATCAGCTCGCGGTCCGCATCGAGTTTTTCGCCGATATCGAGTGACAGACCAGCAAAGAAAAGTCGGCGCGCGGATTGGCGGTGGTAATAACGCGCCGAACCGCTCAGCAAGAGATCAGCGAAACCGTCATTCTCATGCCGACCTGCCAACGCTGCAGCAAACAACAGACTGCGCTGCGGGCCACCGTCAAACTCGATGCCGTGACTGACCCGCGATGAAAACACCCAGGCATCACGATCGGCACCGAGTGATGTCATCGAGTAACCGAGCCGTGCATCGACGCGCCAGCCAAACTGGAAATCTTCGGTGCGTCCGATCTGATCGAGATTGCGCGCGGCTCGGAAGTCATCCTCCAACCACTCGAGGGCAACCCAGGGATAGGCGAGCTTGCGATCTTCAGGCAACCGGGTCGCAAATGGACTCGATGACACCGTATCGAACTCGCGCTCATCGGCGGTCAGTCCGAGCGACCAGCGCGTCACCGAACGCTCGCGCAAGCCGCCGGACCAGCCGAACCAGGCGCTGCGCAAGCGGCTGTCCACGCGATACTCACCGATCGGCAAACCACGGTCGTAACGTGTGTCGATGCGCTCGGCGTCATCGGTGGTGATGCCACCTGCCCAGCGCGCATCGAGTGCATAGAAGGGATATTCGAGCAGCAGACGCTGCGCGCCACCATCGCTGAACTCCGAGTGCTCGGCCTCGAGGGCCCACCAACTGCTGCCAAGTTGCCGATCGACATAGCGCGCCGAAGTGATGTCACGATCGACATCGTTCGATTTTCTGAAATTGATCTGTGCGCCGAGTCCGAAAAGATTCAGTTCCTCCAACTCGAAGCCGCTGCTGCTCTTGCCCCCCTTGCGGCCGAAAGAAACACCCGGATTGAGCGTCCATACATCGCGCGTGATGACTTCGACATCCACTCGACCCTCGGCATAGCGAATGGGACGAATCGAGGCGTCATAGAGATAGCGCGTGGCGCGCAACAGGCGCTCGGTCTCCTGCAGGAGGCGGCCCTCATAAAGCTCGCCCTCATGAAACAGCAGACGGTCGGTGATCGTCGCCGGCTTCGTACCGGCATGGAGTCGATTGGCCGTCTCGAAGAGCCAGTTGCGCTCATCCGCCCGGCTGGTGTCGAAGACTTCCAGCGCTCGCAAGGTGATGGTGCCGATGCGGGCACCCTCCGCCTCGAGGGTGGCGTCATCGGGGACTCCGGGAGGCCGCCGGGTATCGACCGGATCGACACGCGAGGAAAACGAGGGTTTGACGGGGGCTGTCGGGTCGGCCCACGCCGCGACGGACCACAGCCCGAGCAGCACCAACGCAACAGCTCCGTGGCTACCTCGTCTCATCATCCCTCACGAAATGGTGGTGACCATCTTTACCTGATCGTCCGGCTCGCTCATCATGAACGCTCGCTTTATGAGAGTTATCGCTCGCTTTACGAGAGTTGACCTGCGATGGCAGGCCCAAGTTCATCCCGACAAGGAATCGTCATGACCCGCAAAACCTCGATCTTCGCAACTTCGTTTGGCGTACTCGCCGTGCTGCTCATGTCGCTGAGCGCAAATCCGTCTTTCGCCTCGGCGGCCGTCGGCAGTATGGCCCCGGAGTTCCGCCTGCAGGACCAGACCGGCGCCTGGCGTACGCTCGCCGATTACCGGGGCAAATGGGTGGTGCTCTATTTCTATCCCAAGGACAACACGCCGGGCTGCACCACGCAGGCCTGCGAATTTCGTGACGAAATCTTTGCCTTCCGCCGCGCCAATGCGACGATCCTCGGCGTCAGCGTCGACAAGGTCGACTCGAAAGAAGCCTTTGCCAAGGAACACAGTCTGCCGTTCCCGGTGCTCGCCGATGTCACCACTGAAACCACCAAGGCCTATGGGTCGCTGACCAGCTATCCGCAATTCAAGCTGTTCAATATCTCGCGTCGCGACACCTTCATCATTGATCCCGAGGGCCGCATCGCCAAGCGCTTCGAGAACGTCAACCCCAACGGGCACTCGCAGATGGTGCTGACCGAGCTCGCCGCACTGCAAAAGCGCTGAGCGGTCATTCCGCCCACCTCAACGCGGGCAGAGTGAGGGTAGCCCGCGCATCATCTTGGCGGTGGCTTCGAACTGTTTGATCACTGCGGGCGGCGGCGCCTCGCCGCCTTCGCCCGGCACATAGACCGAGAATACCGACTCGCCCGCCTGATCAAAGAAAGTCACCCCGCGCAGCGTCGACTTCTCGCCGGGAATCGACAGCGCATAGATGGCCGAATACAGATCGGGACGCAGATGCCCGATGAGTCCGTCGCCGTCACGGGTCAGATTGAAGAACTTGCTGCGCTTGGAGGGCTCGCCCTTGCCGACGCGTCCCTTCACCTCGAAGAGATCGCGGCCCTTGGTGATGAAAGTCAGCGCGTCGTCCCAGGACTCGAGACTCTTCCACACTTGAGCAAAGTGCTCGGGCCCGACCCCGTGCGCTTGGGCCGCAGGCAAAGCACTCGCCACCAGCGATTCAGGCATTTTGAGGGTCGCAGCCACGCCACCGAGCGGTCCCGGCTCCTTGCCCGTGAGCGCAGCCCGCACGGTCTCGATCTGTGCGGCGGTGGCGCAAGGCGCTGCAGCGTCCGCCACGCCGGAGAATCCGAGCAAAGCCCCACCGAGACCGACCG
>JBILGD010000164.1:0-3768 GCA_044351225.1 Steroidobacteraceae bacterium | reverse complement strand
AATTCTTTGGCGCTTATGGAGAAAGCCGTAACTGGACTTGCTTGCTACTCATGCTGATGTCCTTGGTCACCGGCGTCATGTACTTTTCGATCGTTGTAACTGGGCTGACGGTCTCGCTTGGCTTGTCGATCCTGATCATTGGGCTGCCTGTTTTCATTGGCTTCATCGGCTTGACGCGAATTCTCGCGCTGGTCGAGGGACGCCTTGTCGAAGCGATGACTGGCGAGCGAATGCCGCGGCGCGTCAGACCGCCTCAGGCCGGCGGATGGACGGAGCGGCTTGCCGCCATGCTTAAGGACCGGCGCACCTGGACGACCATGGCCTATCAACTGCTCGCGTTACCGTTAGGCGTGGTGTCTTTCGCCATTGCAGTGATTTTCATTGCACTCGGTATTGGCTTGGTGGGTGGTGGCACCGTCGAACTGCTGCAAACCCTCGGTCTAAAGATACCCGGCGAGGGCTTGCAGTGGGCCGATGAACCCCTGGCACTCGGGATGGTGGGCGCTACGCTGCTATCAATCGGTGCAATGATGGCCGGTCTCGTAGTGCTCACGTCACTGCTGCACCTGGCACGAATAACAGGCCAGATACACGGCAGGGTCGCCAAGCTGATGCTGGTCGCGGTCTAAGGTGCACCGCTGCTCCGCGTCCTGAATCAGTGACGGAAAAGTTCGTACGTACTCATATTGACGGCCGCCGCAAGATTCAAGGACTCGACGCGAGGCTGACCGGGTACGGAAAAAACTGCCGTGTCTGCCAGCTGCGACATTTCTGCTGACGCCCCCTCTGATTCGCTGCCAAACATATAGCAGTCGAATTCCTTGAACGCTTCGCAGGTAATCGATCGTCCGCGCGCATCCAGCAAGGCAGTTCGCGGGTACCGTGCACCGACCGCCGCAAGCGGTAGATCGACTTCGCAAGGCACCGAGAAAATCGCACCCATGCTCGCTCTGACGACCTTGGGGTTGTACGGGTCGACGCTGTCCGGCGAGAGCAGGCAACGGAATCCGCCGAACCACGCGAGCGTGCGCAGGATGGTGCCGAGGTTCCCCGGATCCTGAATTCGATGCAAATAAATCGCACGCTCATTGGCCACGGGCGTCGGTGCTTCGAGGATCGGTACCACGGCGATCACGCCCTGCGGCGAGCGGGTATCGCTGAGCTGGCTGATCTGCCGCGCGCTGAGCGTATCGATCGGCAACTGTGTCGGAAAACCCGCGGGCAAACCGTTTGCCAGATACTCATGACTGACGAGGATACGTGCCGCAGCGAGTGCCGGCCGTCGCGAGAGAGCCTTACCGAGCTCGAGCACGAGATGCTCACCCTCGGCCAAATAAAAGCCGAGCGCCTCGCGCTGCTTTCGATCGTGCAGGCTCTTGAGTTCCTCGAACTTCATGCGCAGTTTCGCTGCGGTGACTGCTCACCTAGATTGGCGGCCACAGCCTCGGCGAGCTTGATGCCATCGACGCCCGCCGAAAGAATGCCGCCTGCATAACCCGCGCCTTCCCCTCCGGGGTAAAGACCCCGAACATTGAGACTTTGCAGCGTGCGCGGATCACGCGTAATCCTCAGCGGCGATGACGTGCGGGTTTCGATGCCGGTCAACACGGCATCGTCACGATCAAATCCGCGGATCTGCCGACCGAATACCGGCAGTGCTTCACGCATCGCAGCAACGGCGTCTGCCGGCAGCAGCGGCGCGAGATCGGTCAGTCGGACGCCAGGTTTGTATGACGGCTCCACCTCTCCCAAAGACGTGGACGGGCGAGCGGCGATGAAATCGCCGACCCGCTGCGCGGGAGCTGAATAGTCGCCACCACCGAGTTCGAAGGCGAGTGACTCGAGACGCTCCTGCAAGGCGATACCTGCGAGCGTTCCGCCGGGAAAATCGCGCGCTGGGTCGATACCGACGACGATACCGGCATTGGCGTTGCGTTCGTTGCGAGAGTATTGGCTCATGCCGTTGGTGACCACGCGCTGCGGCTCGGAAGTCGCTGCGACTACTGTGCCACCCGGGCACATGCAGAAGCTGTAGACCGAGCGGCCATTGCCTGCATGATGCACGAGCTTGTAGTCCGCTGCGCCAATAGCCGGATGTCCGGCAAAGCGCCCGAGACGCGCCCGATCGATCAGTGATTGCGGATGCTCGATGCGAAAGCCGATGGCGAAAGGTTTGGGTTCCATGAATACTCCGCGCTGCTCGAGCATGCGGAACGTATCGCGGGAGCTATGGCCCAGGGCGAGTACCACATGTCGCGATGGGATGAGTTCGCCATTAGCGAGCATTACGCCGCGGATTTCCCCCTCTTCGATCAGCAGATCCGTCACTTTGCTCTCGAAGCGAATGTCACCGCCGTGTTCGATGATTTCTTTGCGAAGTCTCGCGACGACGCCGGTCAGCCTGAAGGTACCGATGTGCGGTTTGCTCACATACATGATCTCGGGCGGGGCGCCCGCCCGGACGAACTCGCGCATGACCTGACGGCCGAGATGGCGGGGATCCTTGATCTGGCTGTAGAGCTTGCCGTCCGAGAAGAGTCCCGCGCCGCCTTCGCCGAACTGGACATTCGATTCGGGGTTGAGCGTATGGCGCCGCCAAAGTGCCCAGGTGTCCTGGGTTCGTTGCCGCACCTCGCGACCCCGCTCCAGCACGATCGGGCGGTAGCCTTGCTGGGCGAGAATGAGCGCCGCAAAGAGTCCGCACGGACCGAAGCCGATGACGACCGGTCGCTCGAAGGCTGTACTTGCGGGACCTGCGGGAGGTTGATAGCTCGTATCCGGTGACACCGCGACGTGACGATCGCCACGGTGTTTCGCCAGAACAATGTGCTCATCACGAACCTCGACATCGACGATATAGACGAAGGCGATTTCGCGATCCTTGCGTCGAGCATCATGGCTGCGCTTGAAGACGGTGAAGTCGATGAGTGACGATTCGTCGATCGTCAGTCGTTTGAGGATCGCGCGCCGCAGTGCGGTCTGCGTTTGCGGGTCGGCAGGGTCGCCTAGCGAGAGCGATAATTCGGTAATGCGGATCACGTGTCAGTTCCTGGTCGGTGTACCCGACAAAGGTTCGGAATCGCGCTAGTCTATCCCCATCATGGCCCGATCCAAGAGCAGCGGCAGCTGGCTGCGCCGACACGTCACCGATCCGTTCGTCAAACTCGCCCAAAAAGAGGGCTACCGCTCGCGCTCTGCCTACAAGTTGATCGAACTGAACGAGAGGGACCGGCTGTTGCGCCCCGGGCAGTGGGTGATGGATCTAGGCTCCGCGCCCGGTGGCTGGTCGCAGGTCGTGGCCAAGGCCGTGGGCGCAAAGGGCAGGGTGCTGGCGACGGATATCTTGCCGATGGATCCGATCCCGAATGTCGATTTCATTCAGGGCGATTTCACGAGCGATGCCGTGGTGGATCAGATCAAAGGCTGGCTCAACGGCGAGAAGTTCGACCTCATCGTCTCGGACATCGCGCCTAATCTGAGTGGCATCGACTCCGCCGATCAGGCGCGCTCGATGTATTTTCTCGATCTGGCCCTCGATACCGTTCGCCTCGCGCTCAAGCCCGGAGCCGCTTTCGTTGCCAAGATGTTTCAGGGGCAGGGCTCGGATGATTACGTGAAGGAGCTGCGCAAGAGTTTCGGCAAGGTTTCGATTCGCAAGCCCAAGGCCTCGCGTCCCGAGTCGCGCGAGGTATACATCGTTGCGAGGGAATTCAAGGGATGACTCGCCGTAGCCTATGACTTGCCCTCTACAAAGATAACTCTGCCGAC
>JBILGD010000083.1:0-12150 GCA_044351225.1 Steroidobacteraceae bacterium | reverse complement strand
GGCCGCTCTCGGTGCGTACCTTCACGCTGTTTTTTCTCAACATGTCGGTCGCCTGCGTACTCGGGCTCGTGATGATGAACGTGCTGCACCCGGGCGGTGCGGTCGCGGACGACACCAAGCAACGTCTGCTCGAAGAATACGGCGGCGCCTCCGGCAAGCTCATCGAAAAACAGTCGGCCCAGCCCGACATGAGTTTCCAGACCGTGGTCGACATGTTCATGCCGCGCAATCTGCTCGGCGCGATCACCGGTCACGATCGCGCAGTGCTCGGCGAGGTGTTGCCACTGATCTTGTTTGCGATCCTGCTCGGTGCCGCGGCGCTGCAGATGCAGGTACGACGCCGCGAACAATTACTGTCAGGTCTTGAGCTCGTCACTGAACTCATGACCGGTATCGTGCGCTTTGCGCTGCGTCTCGCACCGATCGCGGTTCCGGCAATGATCTACAGCGTGGTGGTGAAGATCGGCTGGGACATCCTGATCGCGCTCGGCTTGTTCGTGATCGGCTGCCTCGTCGTCATGATGCTGCATCTCTTTGGCACCATGTCGCTGTGGCTCAAGCTCTTCTCGCGTTACGGGCCGCTCGAGTTCTGGCGCACCATACGTCCGGTGCTGGTGACGGCGTTTTCGACGAGTTCGAGTAGCGCCACCTTGCCTGCGGCCCTCGCCTCGGCGCGCGATGATCTCGGTATCAAGCCGGCTACGGCCGGCTTCGTGTTGCCGCTCGGTACCACCATGAACATGGCGGGCACGGCGCTCTACGAGGGCTGTGTCGTGCTGTTCGTCGCGCAGGTGTTCGGTATTTCGCTAGGCTTCGGCGAGCAGTTGACGCTATTGCTGTTGGCGGTGCTCGGCGCAGTGGCGGCGGCGGGGATTCCCGGTGGATCCCTGCCGATCATTGCCGGCCTGCTGATCACTTTCGGCATTCCTGCCGAAGGCATCGGCATTGTTCTCGGCGCGGATCGTTTGCTCGACATGACACGCACCATGGTCAATGTCGGCGCCGACATGGCGACCACGGCCGTGGTCGATGCACTCGAGCGCAAGGCAGCGGGCGAGTAGCCCGCGGCGCGGGTTTGATCAGCCCTCGCGCAGCGACGATGTGAGGTGCGGTCCAAACAGGGCGAGCAGTGCCTCGTAGACCTTTGGGGTGGCCGCGACGATGTTTCCACCTTGCTTGAACTCGCCGCCCGAGAGCGTGCCGACGCGACCACCCGCTTCCTCGACGAGCAACGAACCCGCCGCGGTGTCCCAGGGGCCGAGCCCGATCTCGAAGAAACCATCCGTGCGGCCTGCAGCCACGTAAGCAAGATCGAGTGCTGCCGAGCCGGGTCGACGAACGCCCGCGGTGTTGAGCATCACGTCCTTGAGCATTGCGAGATACGTCTCGAGATACTCAGTGTTCGCGCGATACGGAAAGCCGGTGCCGATGAGTGCGCCCTCGAGCGTGCGCTGCGCGCTGACGCGAATGCGCCGGTTGTCGAGATGCGCACCATCGCCGCGCGAGGCGGTGAAGATTTCCTGGCGCATTGGATCGTAGACGACGGCATGGTCGATGCGGCCGCGCACGCGCGCGCCGATCGAGACGCAGAAATGCGGCAAGCCGTGAATGAAGTTGGTGGTGCCATCGAGCGGGTCGATGATCCACTCGACCGGCCCGCTGCCCAGCTGCCCGCTCTCTTCGCCCAAAAAAGCGTGGTCGGGATAAGCGCGGCGGATGGTGGCAATGATCTCTGCCTCGGCAGCCCGATCGACGTCGGTGACGTAGTCGTTGCGACCCTTGCTCGACACCTCGAGTGAATCGAGGCGATTGAGGCTGCGAACGATGAGGTCTGCCGCGCGGCGCGCGGCACGCACGGCGATATTGAGTAGTGGCTGCATGCTGGTAAAGAGCGACGGAAAAGGCCGCTAGAATACCACGCACATGATTCCTGCCGCCGCCGACATCCGCGTGGTCCTCGTCGAGACGTCCCATCCGGGCAACATCGGCGCCGTAGCCCGCGCCATGAAAAACATGGGCCTCGAACAGCTCGTGCTGGTTCGACCCAAGGATTTCCCGCATGCCGAGGCTAGCGCGCGCGCCTCCGGCGCCACCGATGTGCTCGAACGCGCGCGGATCGTCGACAGCGTCGAGGCGGGCATTGCGGACTGCGGTCTTGTGGCGGCCACCACCGCACGGGATCGCGATCAGAACGTGCGCGTGCTCGATGTGCGTGATGGTGCGGCACGCATCGTTCTCGAGAGCGCGCGCGGGCCCGTGGCGCTGCTCTTCGGTAACGAACGCACCGGGCTCACCAACGAAGAGCTGTCGCTCGCGCACCTGTTGCTGCGCATTCCCGCGAACCCCATCTATTCCTCGCTCAACTTGGCCATGGCCGTGCAGCTCGTAAGCTACGAGATCTGGCGCGCACGCGGCGCGCATCACGAGGCGGCGCCACACACCGTGCCGCTCGCGACGGCTGCCGAGATGGAACGGCTCTACGCACATCTGGCCGAGGTGCTAGAGCAGATCGGGTTTCGCGATCGCACGACGAGTGGCACGCATTTGATGGAGCGCATCCGTCGCTTCATCAATCGCGCCGAACTCGATCAGAACGAGGCGAACATCATGCGCGGCATCCTCACGGCCGTGCAGGGTCGGCGGCGCGTCGCGGGTGCACGGTCGAACAATGCACTGCCCGAGCCGCCCGCTGGCGAATCCGGGTCATGACGCCGATCTTTCTCGATCACGCCTCGACCACACCAATCGATCCGGCGGTAGCCGCGGCGATGGACGCGGTGCTGCGCGGACCGCTCGGGCTTGGCAATCCGTCCTCGAGCACGCACGCGTATGGACGCCAAGCCGCTGCGGCGATCGAGACCGCACGCGCGCAGGTGGCGGCGCTCATTGGCGCCGCGCCACAAGATCTGCTCTTCACCTCCGGCGCAACCGAGTCCGACAATCTTGCCGTGCTCGGCGTGGCCCGCGGCCGCGAGGATCGAGGCCGACATCTCGTCACGAGTCGCATCGAACACAAAGCGGTGCTCGATCCCTGCCGGCAGCTCGAGAAGCGCGGCTGGCAGATCAGCTGGATCGAGCCGCAAGCGGATGGCCGTATCGATCCTGGCAGCATCGCGCGCGCACTGCGTGCCGAGACGCAACTCGTTTCGATCATGCACGCCAATAACGAGACAGGCGTGGTGCAGGACATTGCGGCGATCGCGGCGCTCTGCCGCGCACACGGGGTGCTCATGCACTGCGATGCGGCGCAGACGGCGGGCCGTTTGCCACTCGAGGTCACGGTGCTCGGCGTCGATCTGCTCTCGTTCTCGGCGCACAAGTTATACGGCCCCAAGGGCGTCGGTGCTTTGTGGGTCGCGCCGCGAGCACGGCCTTGGCTTGAGCCGCTGATGTGGGGCGGTGGGCAGGAACGCGGCTTGCGTCCGGGCACTGCGGCCACCCATCAAATCATTGGCTTTGGTTGCGCTGCCGAACTCGCGCGGCAGCGCCGCGACGAGGACGCCGCACGCGTCGAATCCTTGGCGATGTCATTTCGAGCGTCGCTCGATGAGCTCGAGGATATTTCCTGGAACGATCATCCGCAGCACCGCTTGCCCGGTCTCGTCTCGCTCAGCATTGGCGGCGTCGAGGGCGAGAGTCTCCTCGAGGCGCTGCCGTCGATCGCCGTGTCGACCGGTGCAGCCTGTGATTCTTCGGTGGGCGAGCCCTCGTATGTGTTGCGCGCACAGGGCGTGTCGGCCGAGCGAGCGCAGTCCACCCTGCGTATTACCTTCGGCCGTTTCAACACGCCCGCCGACGCCGCGCTTGCGGCCGAGGCCATCCTTGCGGCGACTCGCAGCTTGCGCGCGCGTGATGCCGCGGGGTCTCCTGCAGGACAGGGCTGGTTTGCGGGTGAGGCCGGTACGGTCCGCGAAGCCGAGCGCATTCGCTGCTACCTGCAGGTCGATGCGCAGGACCGTATCGCTGCAATGGAGTTTCGCGCCTTCACTTGCCCCGCGGTTTGGCGGGTGCTCGAAGCCTTGCGAGCCGCAGCCCTTGGCCAGCCCATCGCCGCATGGCGCGCCGCTCACCCATGGCCGGTCGGCGGTCCGCGCGAGTGGGCACACACCTATTGCGTGCCTACCGAGAAACTTGGCCGCCTGTTGCGAGTCGAAGACGCCATGCGCAGTGCGCTCGAAGCCGCTGGCGGTTTCTCCGAAGCGCATTAGAATCTCGCAGGCAACCCGAAACGAGGTGAACGGTCGATGGCGATTTCCCTGACCACGGCAGCAGCAGAGCGGGTACGCAACTTCCTGCACTCGCGCGGCAGCGGGCTGGGGCTGCGTCTCGGTGTGCGCAAGACCGGTTGTTCGGGCTTTGCCTACGTCATCAACTACGCCGACGATAGCCACCCCGAAGATGTGGTTTTCGAAGATCAGGGCGTCAAGGTGTTCGTCGATCGCGACAGCCTTGCCTACATCGACGGCACCGAGGTCGACTTCGTGAAGCAGGGCCTCAACGAGGCCTTCAAATTCCGCAACCCCAACGTCAAGGGCGAATGTGGTTGCGGCGAAAGCTTCAACATCTAAAAAACCCTTTTCAGCCAGTCACTTGCGTGATTTCCCGCGTTGCCCCGAAGGGCCGCGGGCGGGTACACTACGCGTTTACCCGTCCCTTCCACTCAATCTCCAAGGAAACTTCCCATGGCGCTCGAGCGCACTTTCTCAATCGTCAAACCCGATGGTGTGGCCCGCAATCTGATCGGTGAAGTCTATCGCCGCTTCGAACAGGCGGGGCTGCGGCTCGTCGCGGCCCGCATGGTCCACCTCTCGCAGAGCGAGGCTGAGGGTTTTTACGCCGTGCACCGCGAGCGTCCGTTCTTCAAGGACCTCGTCAAGTACATGACTTCGGGCCCGGTGATGTTGCAGGTGCTCGAGGGCGAGAACGCCATCGCCAAGAACCGCGAGATCATGGGCGCCACCGACCCGAAGAAGGCGGCCCCTGGCACGATTCGCGCCGACCTCGCTGAGAGCATCGAGGCGAACACCGTGCACGGCTCCGACGGTCCCGAGACCGCTGCGCAGGAGATCGCCTACTTCTTCCGCGGTATCGAGATTTGCCCGCGCGGCTGATTGCCGTATTTCTTTGGTAGCCATGACCGACGCAGTGACCTCACGAACCAACCTCCTCGGGCTCGAGCGGCCCGAGCTCGAGGCGTTCGTCACTGCGCTCGGCAACAAGCCCTTCCGCGCGCGTCAGCTCATGAGCTGGCTCTACAAGCGCGCGGAGGGGGATTTCGAGTCGATGACCGATCTCGCGCGCGATTTCCGCACGCAGCTGTCATCGGTTGCCGAGGTGCGCACCCCCGAGATCGTCTCGCGTCACGATTCGGCCGACGGTACCCGCAAGTGGTTGTTGCGTGCCGACAGCACGCAAGCGTTCGAGATGGTGTTCATCCCCGAGACCGATCGCGGCACGCTCTGTATCTCTTCGCAGGTCGGCTGCGCGCTCGATTGCGCGTTCTGCTCGACGGCGCAGCAGGGATTCAATCGCAACCTGAGCACCGCCGAGATCGTCGGACAGGTTTGGCTCGCCAATCGCGAGCTCGGCTTCGAACCGGGCGGCGAGCGGCGCATCACCAACGTTGTCTTCATGGGCATGGGCGAACCGCTCGCCAACTTCCGCAATGTCGTGCCCGCGATCCGCATTCTGCTCGATGATCTTGGCTTCGATATTTCGCGCCGGCGCGTCACGCTCTCGACCTCCGGCATCGTGCCGTTGATGTACAAGCTTGCCGAGGAAGTGAACTGCGCGCTCGCCGTCTCCTTGCATGCGCCGGACGATGCGCTGCGCAGCGAACTCGTGCCGATCAACCGCAAGCATCCGATCGCCGAGTTGCTCGAGGCTTGCTGGCATTACATCGACGAGCAGAACGGCCGCAGTATTACCTTTGAATACGTCATGCTCGACGGCGTCAACGATCACCTCGAACACGCCCGCGCTTTGGCGCGGTTGCTCAAAGGCAAACCCGCCAAACTCAATCTCATTCCCTTCAATCCTTTTCCGGGCACGACCTATCGTCGTTCGCCCATGCCGGTGATCACGCGTTTTCGCGACGAGCTCATCCAGCGCGGTGTGCTCGCCACGATTCGCCGCACGCGCGGCGATGACATCGATGCGGCTTGCGGTCAGCTTGCCGGTCGCGTGAACGATCGCACGCGCATCCGCCTCGGCGACAAGCTCGCTGGAGCGATGGCCTCGTGAACGGCGAACTCGACCTGACCCGTACGGACAACGGGTCCATCGGTCAGCGCTTGCGCGAGCGACGCGAGACTGCAGGGCTCTCGATCGAGGCTGCGGCGGCCAAGCTTTACTGTGATGCGTCGATCATCACGGCGCTTGAAGCGGATCGCTTCGATGAACTCGGTGCGCCCGTGTTTGCGCAGGGTCATCTGCGTCGTTACGCGGAGCTCGTTGGCGCGCCGGTGACGGAGTTGCTCGCGGAATGGGCCCAACGCGGTGCGCGAGTCGCCGTGCCCGACCTCACGCGCATCCCGCGAGCGCCGAGCCCTGCGCTCGATCGCGAAGTCTGGGGACGTCGCTTGGGGGCACTCGCGGGTGCCGTGGTCATCGCCGTGGCAGCCTGGTGGATCTTGCAGGGCGGCGCGGTGCAGACGCCACCTGCAGCGCCGGCTGAAGCGCGTGTCGCCGAAGGGCGTGTCGCCGAAGGGCGTGTCGCCGAAGGGCGTGTCGCCGAAGTGCCGGCCGCCGCATCGCCTACCGGCGCGTCACCGGTCGCCGCGACCGCTCCGTCTTCGACGACGCCTGCGTCGGCCGCGACCGCCCGCCTTGCACTCTCGATCGAGGTCCGCGAAAACTGCTGGACCGAGGTTTACGATGCCGACGGTCGCAAGCTGTACTTCGATACGCTGCGCGCCGGCAATCGCGCCGCCGTTACCGGTGCCGCGCCGCTGCGCGTGTTGCTGGGTCGTGCGGATCGCGCCTCACTCACCATCGATGGTCGCCCTGTCGCCATCCCCACCACGCTGATCCGCAACACGACCGCCTATTTCACGGTCGATGCGGCGGCGCAGCTGCAGGATCTGCCGCGACCGGCGGCGGTACCTTGATCCGATGACCGTGCATCAATGAGCGAGCAGAACATCCAACCCGTCAAGGGCATGAACGACGTGTTGCCGGCGGAGATTCACCGCTGGCAGTTTCTCGAGTCGACCGCGCAGTCGCTGCTGCATGCCTACGGCTATGACGAAATGCGCGTACCCGTGGTCGAGCACACCGAACTCTTCAAGCGCGCGATCGGTGAATACACCGACGTGGTCGAAAAAGAGATGTACAGCTTCGAAGATAAGGGCGGTGAACGACTCACGCTGCGCCCCGAGGCCACGGCCGGTATCGTGCGCGCCAATATTTCGAACGGCATGCTGCGCGGCGCGCGCCACAAGCTCTGGTGCATCGGGCCGATGTTCCGCCACGAAAAACCGCAGAAGGGTCGCTTTCGACAGTTTCACCAGATCGATGTCGAGGCGATCGGCTTCGCAGGGCCCGACATCGATGCCGAGCTGATCGCGCTCTCCGCGGCGTTCTGGCGGCGACTCGGCATCGATCGCGTACAACTGCAGATCAATTCTTTGGGTACTGCCGAGTCGCGACGCGAGTATCGCACTCAGCTGACCGAATACTTCCGTGCGCATCACGATCGTCTCGATGCTGATAGCCGTCGACGTCTCGAAGGCAATCCGCTGCGCATTCTCGACAGCAAGAACCCCGAGATGCAGTCGCTGGTCGCTGCGGCGCCGCTGCTACCGGATTATCTCGATGAGGAATCCAAGGCGCACTTTGCGGAGTTGCGCGCCATGCTGGATGCGCTCGGCATTCCCTACAAAATCAATCCTCGCCTCGTCCGCGGTCTCGATTACTACTCGCGCACCGTGTTCGAATGGATCACCGATGCACTCGGCGCCCAGGATGCCGTCTGTTCGGGCGGTCGTTATGATGGCCTGATTACGCAACTGGGTGGCGAAGCGACGCCGGCAATCGGCTTCGCCATGGGCGTCGAGCGCGTCGTTGCCTTGATCGAACAGTCGGGAAGCGCCCCCGCAGCACCGGTCGCTGATATTTTTGTCGTCGCGCAGGGCGCCGCGGCCTTGCGTGCGGCGATGCCTCTCGCCGAGGGTTTGCGCGCGGCCATGCCGGCGCGGCGCATCGAACTGAATCTCGGCGGCGGCAATTTCAAGGCACAGTTTCGCCGCGCCGATCGCAGCGGCGCACCGATCGCGTTGGTGATCGGCGAGGACGAGCTTGCGCGCGGCGTGCTGCAACTAAAGCCCTTGCGCGAAGGTCTCGGCGAAACGACCGAGATTCGCATCGACGAGGCGACCACGGCCTTGAGCCGCTGGTTTGTCCACCACGGAACTTGAAGCAGGAGAGGCGAGCGTGATCGACGATTTTTACAATGAGCAGGAGCAGTGGGAGCGCGTCAAGCGCTGGCTGCGCGAGAATGGTCCTTGGATCATCGCCGGGATCATCATTGGTTTGGGTGCGCTCGCCGGCTGGCGTTGGTGGGAGGCGCGGGTCGAGCGTCGCCACGTCGAGGCGAGCGAGGCTTATCAGCAGATCCTGCAGAACCTCGAGCGCGGCGATCGTGCTGCAGCACTCAAGGCGGTCGACGAGCTACGCGCCGAGTACGCCTCCTCGGCTTATGTCGATCAGTCGGACTTGCTGGCTGCGCGTGTGCACGTCGATGCCGGCGAGTTCGGTCCCGCGGCGGAGCGTCTCGGTCGTGTCATGAACGACTCCGCTGATCCCCAGCTGCAGCTCGTGGCCCGCTTGCGCCTCGCGCGCGTGCAGATCGCGCAGAACAACGCCGATGCGGCGCTCAAGACGCTCGAGGGCGCTGAGCCAGGCGGTTTTGCTGCGCGCTTCGCCGAGGTGCGGGGCGATGCACTCTTCGCCAAGGGTGATCGAGTCGGCGCGCTGGCGGCTTGGAAGAGCGCCGCGAGCATGGCGGGTGAGGGCAGCGACACGCCGCCGACTGTTGATCTCGAGGGTCTGCAACTGAAGATCTGGGATCTCGAGTCCGACGGCGTTGCTGCGCCTGCAGCCACCTCATCGACACCGCCCGCAGCCGTCAAACCCTGAGGAGCTGCTCATGCCACGCGATTCCAAACTCACCGTCTGCCTGCGCTTCTGCGTGGTCGCCACACTATTCGCGCTGCTCGCGGCCTGCGACAAGGACAAGGACGTCGAGCCGCCCGCCGAGCTGGTCGACTTCAAGGAATCCGTCAGCATCCAGAAGGCCTGGAGTATTTCTTTAGGCGGCGGTGATGCGGTGATGCGCGATGGTTTGGCCCCGACTGCCGAGGGCGATCGCGTCTATCTTGCCGGCCGCGGTGGCGAGGTGATCGCCGTGCAGGCCGCAACGGGCAAAGTCCTGTGGCGTAGCAAGACCAAGGCAGAGCTGACCGGCGGACCGGGCGCCGGAGAGGGCGTGGTTGCGGTCGGCACTGCGGATGGCGAAGTCGTCGTTCTTGATGGCGCCACCGGCACCCGGCGCTGGGCGGCAAAGGTCGGCGGCGAGGTGCTCTCTGCCCCCGCCATGTCGGCGACCGCGGTGATCGTGCGCACCGTCGCCGGACGTGTCGTGGCGCTTGCACTCGAGGACGGCAAAGAAATATGGCGTGAAGATCAGCAGATCCCGCGACTCACGTTGCGCGGTATCTCGCCGCCGGTGATCGCTGGGAACGCAGCGATCTGCGGTTTCGACAATGGTCGAGTGCTCTCGCTGGACGTCGCCAAGGGCGAGGTCTTTTGGGAGCAGCTGGTTTCGCCGGCGCGCGGCCGCACCGAGCTCGAGCGCCTCGTCGATATCGACGCGGCCATCAAGATTCGCGACGCCGAGGTGTTCGTGGCGGGATTCCAGGGTCGCGTGGCGATGTTGGCGCTCGACTCCGGTCAGATCTGGTGGTCGCGAGAGATTTCCAGTCACCGGGGACTCGACGTTGACGACGAAGTCGTCGTGGTCTCGGGCGCCATGGGCGAGGTGATCGCGCTGCGTCGGCGCACCGGCGTCGAACTATGGCGGCAGGACGGTCTGCGTCTGCGTCGTCTGTCCGCGCCGGCGCTCATCGGCGGGCGTGTGGCAGTCGCCGATTTCGAGGGTTACGTACACTGGCTGGATGCCGCCACCGGGGCTTTCGTGGCGCGCAGCAAGACCGGTGGTCGCACCAGCAATGCGCCGCTCGTCGTCGGCGAGTTGGTGATTTTTCAGGACGACGAGGGACGGGTGACGGCACTGCGTCCCAGGGCCTGACCGGCCCGCCTGCCATGCTGCCGGTCGTCGTCATAGTCGGTCGCCCGAACGTCGGCAAGTCGACGCTGTTCAATCGGTTGACCGGCACACGTGACGCCATCGTGGCGGATCTGCCTGGCGTCACGCGGGATCGCCAGTACGGCTATGGTCGCCTCGGCCCCGTGCCTTACGTGATCGTCGACACCGGCGGACTCGTCGAGCAGCCGGCGGGCATCGAAACGCCAATGCGTCTGCAAACCGAGCGTGCCGTCGCCGAAGCTGATGTGTTGATTTTTTTGGCCGATGCGCGCAGCGGGCTCACTCCGCAGGATCATTGGGTGGCGCGCGAGTTGCGCCGCTCCGGAAAAAGAGTCGTTCTCGCGGTCAACAAGGCCGAAGGACTGGACCCTGCCACCGCAGCGGCGGACTTTCACTCGCTCGGACTCGGTGAACCGACTGCGATCGCCTCGGCGCATGGCGATGGTTGCCGCGAACTCATGGATCGCGTGCTCGCCGAATTCGATCCCGAAGCCATCGCTGCAGCCTCGGCACCCGATGATGGTCGAATCCGCATCGCTATTATTGGGCGCCCGAACGTGGGTAAATCGACCCTCGTGAATCGCTTGATCGGCGAGGAGCGGGTGATCGCGAGCGACATGCCGGGCACCACTCGAGACAGCATCTTCGTGCCCTTCGAGCGTGATGGCCGGCAATTCACGCTGATCGACACGGCGGGTGTGCGTCGCCGCGGCAAGGTCGAAGATGCGATCGAGAAGGCAAGCGTCGCCAAGACCCTGCAGGCCATCGATACCGCGCACGTCGTCATCTTCGTGGTCGATGCGCACGACAGCATCGGCGATCAGGACGCCAACGTACTCGGCCTCGCGCTGCAACGCGGCCGCGCGCTCATCGTCACGGTCAATAAATGGGACGGCATCCCGATGGAGCAGCGCGAGGAGATTCGCCGGCTGCTCGAGCTCAAGCTCGACTTCGTGCCGTATGCACCGGTGCATTTCATTTCGGCGCGACACGGCACGGGCGTGGGCGAGCTGGTTGCAGCAACCATTCAGGCCTACGACGCAGCGATGACCGAGATCCCGACTCCGAAACTGAGCAAGGTGCTCGAGCGGGCGATCGTGCAGCACCAGCCGCCGCTCGTGCGTGGTCGACGAATCAAGCTGCGTTATGCCCACCAAGGCGGACGCAATCCGCCGCGCATCATTGTGCACGGCAATCAGACGGTGCACGTGCCCGAAGCCTACACGCGTTATCTGGCCAACGTCTTCCGGCGCGAGTTCGATCTCTTCGCCTCGCCGGTGGCTATCGAATATCGCACCGACGCCAATCCGTATGTGCGCCTCAAGGGGCGGCCGAAGCCGGAGGGCTTGAGGCGGGACCGCGCGGGGACTCGAGGAAAAGCGCGGGGTCCACGAAAGCGCGGTTGAGCGCGACGCCCCAGTGCAGATGCGGGCCGGTCACGCGCCCCGTGGCACCGACTTCACCGAGCTTGTCGCCGGTCTTGACCACCGTACCCGCTTTCACATCGATCTTGTGCAGGTGGCAGTACAGCGTCACGAGACCCTGTCCATGGTCAATGAAAACCGACTTGCCATTGAAAAAGTAATCGCCGGTGTCGATCACCATGCCCGATGCCGGCGCAAAGATGGGTGTACCCGTGGGTGCGGCGATGTCCATGCCGGAATGCGGGTTGCGTGCTTGATTGTTGAACACGCGCCGCAGACCAAAGGAGCTCGAGCGCGGTCCCTTGACGGGTGATTCGAATTTAAGGGTTGCGGGTGGCGCGTCGCTGAACGTCGCCACGGTTTGGCGAATATGCGGTTGTTCTTTCTCCACGCGAGCGG
>JBILGD010000082.1:0-12188 GCA_044351225.1 Steroidobacteraceae bacterium | reverse complement strand
ATTTTGTCGACGGTAGAATTCTTTGGGATCCGCAGTTGCCCGAGTTGGCACGGGATGATCGCCGTGCGGTGTTCATGGCCATGGTCGAGACGCTGGCCGACCTGCATGCCGTCGACTATGTGGCGATCGGACTCGCGGATTTCGGTCGCCCCGAAGGCTATGTCGCGCGACAGATCGCCCGCTGGTCGAAGCAATATGCCGTCGATGCCGAAGTCGCCGGACGCGTGCCGGCGATGGAGCAGATGATCGAGTGGTTGCCGCGCAACGCGCCGACCGCCGAGCCCGCGCCTGCGCTGGTGCACGGCGATTACCGCCTCGACAACATGATGTTCTCGCGCAACGAAGCGCGCGTGCTCGCGGTGCTCGACTGGGAACTCTCCACGCTCGGTGACCCGCTCGCTGATTTCGCTTACCACCTCATGATGTACCGCATGACCTCGGGTGGCGTGCGTGGACTTCTGGGTGCTGATCTCGCAGCGTTGGGGCTCCCCACCGAGCGGGAATACGTCGCGGCTTACTGCGCACGCCGCGGCCTCAGCGAATTGCCCTCGCTCGAGTACTACCTCGCGTTCTGCATGTTTCGCCTCGCGGGCATCTGCCACGGCATTGCCGGTCGCGTGCAGCGCGGTACCGCAGTCAGCCCCGAGGCGCGGAAATATGCCGCTCAGGCCGCGCCGCTCGCCGAACTCGCCTGGCAGACGGCGCAGGGTGTCTGACCGCGTAAGCTGGGCTTAGTTTTTGGCTGGCGGATGCACGAGTGTGGACGGCGCGCGTTCTTTTTGCAGTCGTGCGGCGACCGCCTCGGTTTTTGCCCAGGCGCGCAGTACGTTTTCACCGGCGAGTTTGCGCAGATCTTGGTCCGACCAGCCGCGACGGATGAGCTCGGCAAACAACTTGGGATAGGTCGAGACGTCGTCGAGCCCCTCGGGCCACCAGTCGTTGCCATCGAAGTCGCCGCCGATACCGACATGATCGATGCCGGCGATGTTGCGAATGTGATCGATATGATTGGCAACCATGGCGATGCTGGTGGGTGGCAGAACCAGAGCGGCGAAACCCTCCGCACGAATCTTTGCCGCTTCTTCCGGTGTCGCTGCGGCACGCGCGCGCAGGCCGATCTGCACCATAGCGGGTTGCAGAACCTTCCCGACTTCGCAGTTGATGAAGCTCGAAACGAAAGTGACCATCACCACGCCGCCGTTGCGCGGCAGCTCGCGCAGGATGTCGTCGGGTACGTTGCGCGGCACGTTGCAAAGCGCCTTGGCGGAGGAATGCGAAAAAATCACCGGTGCCTGCGTGATGCGCAGGGTCTGTGCCATGGTGCTCGGCGCGGCATGCGACAAATCGATGAGCATGCCAAGCCGATTCATTTCTCTGACCACCTCTTCGCCAAAAGGTGTGAGTCCGTTGTTGCGCGGTTGAAGTGGCGCTGCCGCATCAGCCCAGTCGAGATGCGCATTGTGCGTGAGAGCCATGTAGCGGACACCGAGGTCGTAATATGCGCGCAGCGCACCGATGGAATTCTCGAGCCCGTAACCACCCTCCATGCCGAGCATCGAGGCGATTTTGCCGGCGCGCTTCGCTGCACGAACGTCGGCGACCGAGGTGGCGAGCATGAAGGTGTCGGGATACCGGGCGATGATCTGTCGAGCGATATCGATCTGCTCCAATTGCGGACGGGCGAATGGACCAGTGCCTTCGCCCGGGATATAGACCGACCAGAACTGCGCACCGACGCCGCCCGCTCGCAGCCGAGCGATGTCGGTATCGCCCGGGGTGGGCTTGCGCAGGTCATAGGCGACGACGTCGCGCGGCGCCGGCTTGAACTCCCGGATGGCGATCGGCAAATCATTGTGCCCGTCCACCAGAATCGTCGAGCGCAACAGTCGCTCGGCCCGCTTGAGAGCAGGATCTTTGACGGCCGCGTCGGCTGATGTGGCGGGCGCACCGGTGGCGCATAGCAGTACGGCTGCAGCGATGACATGAACGATGCGGCGGATCGGGGTAGCGCGGACGATTTTGGTCATGGTGATTCGTTCTCGGGAGAGGGCGAGGCGTGCCGTTATGATGTCTGCAGTGTCGCGCCGCGACCGCAGGCTTGCAAGACGGCGCGTCGTGGTGCGGGCGAACTCGCGGGGGAATATCGGATGACAAGCAATCCGTCGAAAGAGACCGATGCGGCCATCACACTGGCTATTGCCGGGCTGCTGATCGCGGTGGCCACCGCGCTCGGCGCGTTCGGCACCCACGCGCTCAAGCCGGTATTGCCCCCTGCGCGCTTCGAGAGCTTCGAGATCGGGGTCACTTATCACTTCTTTCATGCGCTCGGTTTGCTGGCCGTGGGCTTCGCGCAGCGCGTGCACCCCGAGGTTTCCGGCCTGCGCTGGACGAGCCGTCTCATTTTGATCGGACTCGCATTGTTCTCAGGCAGCATCTACGCGCTCACTTTCGGCGCACCCCGATGGTTCGGCATGGTAGCCCCCGTGGGCGGGATTTCGTTGATGCTGGCGTGGCTCGTATTTGCCACGACAGTGTGGCGTCTCAGACGCCGCGCAGCCAATCTTTGATCGCCTGCGCGACCTCATCGGGCGCTTCTTCGTGCACGTAGTGCCCGGCATCGGCAAAGCGGACGAGGGAGGATCCTTTGAGCATCGCTTGCAGTTCATTCGCCTCTTCGCGCGGCTTGTTTTTGTCGCGATCGCCCCAGGGAATGAGTGTGGGCACAGTCACCTTTGACGCGAGGGCGATTTCTTCGCCTTCGCGATACTGCTTCATCAATGATGTCATGCCTGCCATATAGCCCTCGGTGCGCGCGCCGAGCATGACCTCATCAATCACCTGCTCGGTGACGATGGCGGGATTCGCGTAGGACTGCTTGAGAAAATTGCCGCGAAACGCGCGGCTCGCGAACATCTTTGCCGACATGCGGGGCAGCGGCGGCAAGGTCACCTGCACGATTTTGGGAACACCGGTGCGAATGATCCCCGGATTGAGCAGCACGAGACCCCGCGCCGTCGGATCGTTGATGGCGGCGTGTAAGGCAACGGCTCCGCCCAGGGAGTGACCGGCATAGATCACCCGCTGCAGTCCGAGTTCGCGCGCTGCAGCAACCAGCACGTTGGCCTGCGGGCCGTTGTGGTAATCGTGATCGACCGGCTTCTCCGAAAGACCGTATCCCACCATGTCGATGGCAATGACATGGCAGTCATCTGCGAGCCGCGGGGCAAGCTCGCGAAAGCTTTGCAATGAATTGCCGAAACCGTGGATCAGCAGCAGCGTGGGACGATCTGCGGCCGCGGAACCCCATTCGCGGTAACGCAAGCGAATGCCCTCGACTTCGACGAAGCGGTCATCGGGACCGGCAAGCGAGGCGATCGGTACCTCCGGTTCGCCCGGCCAGTACGCCCAGGCGGCAAGACCGACCCAAAGCACCAGCACAGAGACGAGCAGGCCGGTTCCGAGTCGCTTCAGGGTCTTCATGATGCCGATTGCATACAATCCGGGCGCATTCCGCAATGATCTCTATCCGGACTCGTCCCGCCAGTGACTGACTTGCCGACACTGCCGATTCTCGAGGCGCTGCCTGCCCTGCGCGCGGCGCTCGCGTGCGGTCGCTCGGCTGTTCTCGAGGCCCCGCCGGGCGCCGGCAAGAGCACGGTGGTGCCACTCGCATTGCTCGAGGAACCCTGGGCGCGTGATCGAAAACTCCTGATGCTCGAACCGCGTCGTCTCGCAGCGCGTGCCGTCGCCGAACGCATGGCTGAGACGCTTGGGGAGCGGGTCGGTGAAACCGTGGGCTATCGCATGCGCCTCGATACACGGATCGGTCCGCGTACCCGAATCGAGGTGGTCACCGAAGGTGTTCTTACGCGAATGCTGCAGAGTGATGCTGCCCTTGAAGGGGTCGCTGCAGTAATCTTTGACGAGTTCCATGAGCGCAGTCTGCAAGCGGATTTGGGTCTCGCCTTCTGTCTCGATGCGCGCCAGACACTGGAGCTTGATCTGCGTCTGCTTGTGATGTCGGCGACCCTGGATGGTGCAGCCGTTGCGGGTCTCATGGACAACGCGTCCGTGATCACCTCGCAGGGTAAGATGTTCCCAGTCGAGACATACTATCTCGGCAAGGGTTTTCCGGTACTGCCGGGCGACCTCGACTCGCCGGAACGACTGACCGTGTTCGCGATCCGCCGTGCCTTGCGTGAGAGCGAGGGTGACATCCTCGCGTTTCTACCGGGCGCTGGCGAAATCCGGCGGGTGCAGGACATGCTCGCTGCAGCCGAAGAGATCGCGCTGCAGGACGCCGAAATCTTTGCGCTTTTTGGCGATCTCTCAACGGCCGAGCAGGACCTCGCGCTGCGTCATGCACCCAACGCGCCGCGTCGGGTGATTCTCGCCACCAATATTGCTGAAACAAGTCTGACGCTGCCGCGGATCCGGGTCGTGGTGGACAGCGGGCTCGTACGCCGCGCCATTTTTGATCCGGTGACGGGCATGAGTCGCCTTGAAACCCGGCGTATTTCCCGTGCGTCAGCCGAGCAGCGTGCGGGTCGCGCAGGTCGTGTCGCTCCCGGTGTGTGCTATCGACTGTGGAGCGAAGGTGCACAGCGCAGTTTTGCCGCGTATACACCGGCCGAAATTCTCGAGGCGGATCTTGCACCGCTCGCTCTCGATCTGGCCCGATGGGGTACTGCGGATGCCGCCGCCCTGCGTTGGCTTGATGCACCGCCTGCGGCGATGCTCGCTGCTGCGCGTACGCTGCTGCAGCAGCTTGGAGCGCTTGACTCTCGCGGACAACTCACCGCGCATGGTCGCGCGCTCGCCGACTGGCCTGCCCATCCCCGGCAGGCACATCTGATGCTCACGGCCGCCGCTCAAGGAAAACCACGGCTCGGTGCGCAATTGGCAGCACTGCTCGGCGAGCGGGACCTGCTGCGGCGTGGGAATCAGACTCGCGGCGGCGCAGGTTCGGACAGCGACATACTCACCCGCCTCGATGTGCTTGAGGGCCGATCGAGCGGTCAACTCGAGGTGGACCGCGGTACGCTGGAGCGAGTACGCCGATCGGCAGCGCAATTCGAAAAACGCTTGGCCAAAGAAAATATTCCGCTAATCGCCACGACAGATCTCGATGCGGGGGGACTACTGGCCTGTGCATGGCCCGATCGTATCGGACAGCGTCGGGCGGGCGGTGAGGGGCGCTTCCTGCTCGCCAACGGTCGCGGCGCAGCATTTGTCGCGGCGGACCGCCTTGCCCGCAGTGAGTACATCGTCGCCCTTGATCTTGATGACCGGGACCGCGAAGCACGTATCCTCCTCGCGGTTGTACTCGATCGCGACATGCTGATGCGGACGGCGAGAGGAAGAATGCAGCGGGAGCGCGAAGTCGGCTGGTCTTCGGCGGATGACTCGATTGTTGCGCGGGATGTGCAACGACTTGATGCGCTGCTCATCGAGGAAAAACATCTTCCGCGTATCCCCGAAGAGTTCGCCATCCCCGCCATGATTCAGGGTATTCGCGCGATGGGGATCGAGTGTCTGCCGTGGGACATTGAAACGCGAACATTTCAGGCGCGAGTCGAGCTTCTCCGCCGTCACGACGAACGTTACGCTACAGAATGGCCGGCGTTTGACGACGAGGCGTTATGCGCGACGCTGCAGGACTGGCTTGCGCCGTGGCTGGAGGGCGTTACCCGTCGCTCGCATCTCGCGCGTCTGCCGCTGCTCGAAGCCTTGCGCTACCGACTCGGTGCCGCGACTCGATCACTCGATGAGCTCATGCCGACACACATCACGGTGCCGACCGGTTCGCGTATTCGGATCGATTACCTCGACGATCTTGCGCCGTGTGCATCCATGCGCATGCAGGAGGTCTTCGGTATGGCGAGTACGCCGCGGGTCGCCGCGGGCAGCCTCGCGGTAACCTTCAAACTGCTCTCGCCCGCGCAGCGGCCCTTGCAGGTCACCGCCGATCTTGCGAGTTTCTGGCGCAACGCATACACCGAGGTTCGCAAGGACATGCGCGGTCGCTACCCGCGGCACTATTGGCCGGAAGACCCCTCGCTGGCCGAGCCGACGCGTCGCGTCAAACCTCGATCCTGATCAATCATCGGAGAAGCCCTCATGCCTGTCGTCCTCATCACTGGCGCGAATCGCGGTCTCGGACTCGAATTCGTCAAACAATATGCAGAGAGCGGTTGGCAGGTGATTGCCACGGCGCGTGATCCTGCACAGGCGCCCGAGTTGCTGGCGCTTGCGAAGCAACATCCCAATGTACGACTCGAGGCGCTCGATGTCGGCGACGCCGAGCAGATACGCGCGCTCGCGGCGTGTTTGGACGGACAAGCGATCGACGTGCTGCTCAACAACGCCGGTTGGCTCGGTGATCCGCAGAAACAATCATTCGCGGAGCTCGATTACGCGACGTTTGAAGAAGTATTGCGCGTCAATACTTATGCGCCGCTTGTCATGGCCAAGGCCTTCATGCCTCATGTGCTGGCGGGCGAGCAGAAAAAAATCGTCGTCATTACGAGCGGTTTGTCTTCGCTCGCCAACACCACCCGATTTGGCAATCTCTATTTCTATCGCATCAGCAAAGCCGGCGTGAACATGGCAATGCGTGCGCTGCAGGCCGAAGTGCGTGCACAGGGCATCAAGATCGGCATTCTCGCGCCGGGCATGGTCGACACGCGACTGCTACGTCAGAGCGGCTATGAGGGTCCGGGAGTCATCAATGCACCGCAGAGTGTGACGGCGGTGCGCGGACACATCGAGCGTCTGACGCAGGACGCCGAGATGATCCTTTATACAGGCGACAAACTACCCTGGTAGCGCGCGCCTCAGCGATCGACGACCGCGGAAAACGGCATGCCCGGTCTGCTGTGCACCACGGCCTGGATTTCTGCGACGATGGAGAGGGCAATCGCCTCCGGGCTGCGCCCGCCGAGGTCGAGACCGACCGGTGCGCGTAATCGCACTCGCAAATCTTTGGCTGCCTCGCCGAGCTCGGCAATCAAGCGTTCGCGTCGTGCGGCGGGTCCAAGCAATCCCACATAGGGCACCGATGAGCGGGCGAGGGCTCCAAGGTACCGTCCGTCGGCGATCAGGTGATGGCTCATTACTACGGCGGCGTCGAAGTCGTCGAGAGTCACGCTCGCGGCGAGCTTAGAGGCTTCGACCTGAATCAATCGGACGGCTTTTGGAAACCGCCCTGCATCGATGTAGGCGGGTCTATGATCGACCACGGTCACCTGCCAGTCGAGCAATGCAGCGAGTGCGGCGACGGGTTCGGCGTCCGGTCCCGCGCCGCAGATCAGCAGTGCGGGAGGTTTTTCGGCAACAAGCGTGAAGCAGTTATCACGCAGCCCGGTGATCGCAGACGTGGCGGTGGATACTGCGCCCGTATGGATATCGATGCTGACGGATGCAGTGCGCCGTTCGCGCTCGGCCGCAAACAGCGACGCGAGTGGCTCCCATGACGTCGATTGATCGACGCGAAGCAGCAGAATCTGCATCAGCCCTTCGCAACCAAGACCAAGTCCCCACACCGGATCATCCGAGCCGCGACTGTCATAGGTCTTGACCATGCAGCGCGCATCGCCGCGCAGCAATAGCAGGGCATGTTCCTGCAGATCGCTCTCAAGACAGCCGCCGCTCAACAAGCCACAGCGCTGCCCAGCCGAGGAGAACAGCATCAGGGCGCCCGCCTTGCGATAGGTGGAGCCCTGGGTAGAGATCACCATCGCAGCGACCAGCGGCAGGCCACCTGCACGTTCTTTATCAAAGAATTGATGAATCAATGGCGGATCACGATCTTGCCAAAGTGACTGCCCGTGTCCATCCAGGCGAAAGCAGCCTCGGCATCCTTGAAGTCGAAGGTACGGTCAATGATCGGCTTGATCCGGTGTCGGTCAATGAAGGCATTCATGTCTTCGAAGTTCTTGCGTGATCCGACGAAGATCCCGGATACCGAAGCACTGCGACCGATCAGTGCGGCAGCCGCAATATCACCGCCGAAACCGGACAGTCCGCCGATGATGGCGACATGACCGCCGAAAGCGAGTGCCTCGAGCGACTGCTTCAATGTCCCTGAGCCGCCGACTTCGAGCACATGATGCACGCCGACGCCGTCGGTTGCGATCCGCGCTGCCCCTGCCCATTCGGGAATCGATTTGTAGTTGATGGTCGCCACTGCGCCGAGCGCACGTGCCCGCGCGAGTTTGTCGTCACTCGAGCTCGTGATCACGGGAAGTGCGCCCGCAGCCGCTGCGAACTGCAGTCCGAAGATCGAAACGCCACCCGTTCCCTGCAACAGTACATTGTCACCGGACTTCATGCCGCCTCGGGTCACGAGTCCATTCCATGCGGTCACCGCGGCGCAAGGCAGTGTCGCGCCTTCCTCGAAACTATAAGCGGAGGGCAAGGGCACCACGCCGTTTTCGGAGAGGGTGACGTATTGCGCGAGCATGCCGTCGATCGCACCGCCGAGCGCGTTCGCTCCGGTGCCGGCGTCGGGACGACCTGCGAGCCAGTTTTGGAAAAAGATCGCGGCGACACGATCGCCCATTTTCACTCGCGAGACGGCCGATCCGACGGCGACGATCTCGCCCGCGCCATCGGACAAGGGCACCAGCGTTTCTTTGGCGCCGACCGGATAGAACCCGCGCATCACCATGATGTCTCGTCGATTGAGCGAGGTGGCGTGCACGCGGATCACCAGTTCGTTGGGGCCGGGGGCGCGCACGGGAGCGCCTTCGCGCAGTTGCAGGCTGAAACCCTGCTGACGTTTGACGAGCTGGTATTGGAGTTGGCTGTTGGGGAGTGTCATGCCGCCGATTGTACGGCGATGAGGGGATCCTTACAGCGGCCCACCGTCATCACGGGTGACGGCGATCACCGCCGAGCGTGCCGGAAGTCCGTTGCCATCCGGCCAGTGACTCACGGGTTTTTCGACCGTGCCCCCTTCGCCCGGGTGTTGGATGCTGAGAAACAGCGTTGTGCCATCTGGCGTGAACTCGCAACCGCAGACCTCCGCGCCAACCGGCGCACTCAACACTTGCTTGAGCAGGCCACGATCGGCGCCGCTGGTGGGCACAACGTAGCAGCCGTTGTTGCCGATGAGTTCTTCATCGGCGTCCGTCACGATCCAGAGTCGACCAGAGGGGTCGAAGCCCAGATTATCGGGACAGGCAATCGGGCTGACATCTTGGCGCCCCCCGAAGCCAGCGTAATACACATCGTCGCGCCCAAGCCGTCCGGGCGCGAGATCTTCGGCGCGCGTCAGAAACTGCGCTGAGGGGTTACGCGGATCACCCGCCAGCAAAAAGACATTCCAGGTGAAGCCGGTGCTCGCTGCGTCGTCGCCGTCTTCGGTGAGTTCGACGATATGACCGAAATCGTTTTTCGGGCGCGGGTTCGCGAGATTCGGCGACAGATCGAGGTTGCGTCCACCAAATTCGCCACGCTCTTCGGTGCGGCTGTCGTTCTTGGTGAGCGCCATGTAGACCCGACCGGTCAGCGGACTCGGTTCGACATCCTCGGGTCGATCCATGGGGGTGGCGCCGAGCAGATCGGCTGCGGCGCGACACTTGATGACTACCTCGGCTTGGTTGCGAAAGCCGTTGCGCGTGTTGAGCAAGCCTTTTTCGTCGTGCACCAACGGCAGCCACTCACCGCGGCCGTCAGCATCGAAGCGCGCGACGTAGAGTGTGCCGTGATCGAGCAGGTCGCGATTCGCGGCGCGATTCTTCGGATCGAAGCGATTACGGGTGACGAATTTGTAGACATACTCGAACTTGGCGTCATCACCCATGTACGCGGCCACTCGACCATCTTTTGCAAGAATGGTGTTGGCACCTTCGTGACAGAAGCGACCGAGCGCAGTGCGCTTTTTCGGTGCAGCTGACGGATCTTGCGGATCGATCTCGACGATCCAGCCGTGACGCAGCGGTTCGCGCGGTTCGCGTCGTATGTCGAATCGCGGATCGATGAGATCCCAACCGTACGCAGACCGCTCGCGCAACGGCCAGCGTTGATGAGCGCGTTTGGTAGTATCGTCATCCGAGCCTGCAGCCCAAGTACGGGCACCACCAAAATAATCCTGAATATTTTCTTCGGCCGTGAGATAGGTCCCCCACGGGGTTTTGCCGCCCGCACAGTTGGCGAAGGTGCCCAGCACGCGAGTACCTGTGGGGTCGGCATTTGTCTGCATCAGGGCATCGCCACGAGCAGGTCCGCTGATTTCCATTGGCGTGTTGGCGGTGATGCGCCGCGTCGATGGGCCACCCTGGCGTACGCTCCAGCCGCGAGCGCCCCGCTGCAGGTCGAGCACGCTGACGCCGTGGGCGGCCTGCATCCAGGCGACGGCCTGAGGGTGAGTATTGATCCAGGACTCGCGCGATTTCGCACGCTCTGCAGAAGATTGTGGCAAGCCCGCGAACGTCAGCTCCGGCATCACATACTCGTGATTGACACAGAGCACACCGGCTGTTCTTCGACCCTCGGTAGCAAAGAATGCAAGGGCGTCATTGTTGGTGCCGAAACGTCGCGCCTGACGTTCCGCCGCCTGATCATCCAACCAATCGAGGTTTCGCTTGTCGCTTGCCGAGAGCCCCGCGTCATTCTTGAACAACGCATCCCCCTCGCCGATCACGAGCTGATGACGCAACCCCGGCGATAGCCGCAGCGCATCTTCGCGGGATGGCGTGATTGGCTTGTAGGCAGTCGTCTTGCCGCCTGTCAATGACGAAGCAGCATAACCGGCGACGGGAATCGCACCCGCTGCCGCAGCGGCACCTGACGCCTCGATGAAGCCTCGACGCGAAAGTCGCTGCTCAAGCAGATCACCAAAATAGCGAGACGAGCTCATGTTTCCGGAAATCCCTCGAGTACAGTGACAAAGAAACTACCTTTGCCTTCGCGCAATTTTTTGGCCGCTTCGTATTCGGCGGACTTCCAGAATCCCCAAGCAGCCTCTTTCGACGGGAACTTGGCAATCAGGATGCTCTCGCCGCGCGGCTCACCCTCGGCGACTTCGACTTTGGGCGCTGGCATCACGGCGATATAGTGTCCGCCAAATTTTCTGTAGATCGGTGGCAACGCCGCGTTGTAGGCCTTGAAGCCCTCTAGATCGGTGACCTTGCCCTGGACCAGTAGATAGCCGGGCGCGCTCATTTGATGAGCCCCTCTGCCTTGAGCGCTGCCTGCACTGCTGGTCGGCCTGCGATGCGACCGTGATAGCCCTTCAGTGCGGGCCATTGACCGAGATCTATACCGACGTACGCGCACCAGCCAAGCACCGTAAAGAGATATGCGTCAGCAACGGTGAACTGCTCACCGAGCAAAAACGGTTTGTCGCCCAGCTCGTTTTGCACGAAATCGAAGCGCTTGCCGAGATTGGTTTTGGCATTGGCTTTTTGTTCGTCCGTGGTGCCGGGTGCGAAGAACGGCGAGAAGCTCTTGTGGACCTCGGAGTTGAGGTAGCCAAGCCACTCGTGCAGTCGATAGCGCGGCATGCCCCCGGCAGCCAGAGAGAGCCCCGAGGCCGGACTCAGGTCCCCGATATAGGGCAAGATTGCGGTGCCCTCCGTAAGCACCGACCCGTCGTCCAGCCGCAAGGCCGGGACATAGCCCTTTGAGGTGATTTTGAAGTAGTCCTCACCACCCGCGGTCTTCTGACCGCGTCCCTCGACCTTTACGAGCTCGAAATCGATACCCGCCTCGCGCAGCGCGATATTGCAGGCCAGCGAGCAGGCGCCAGGGGAGAAATAAAGCTTCATATCTGGTATCCGATGGTAGAGGTGAAAGATGACGGACTCGCGATGCTAGCGGCCATCGGCAGCAGGCGAAAGGGATTGGTAAACTCGCGCCGTACGGCGGGCCCGTAGCACAGCGGTTAGTGCAGGGGACTCATAATCCCTTGGTCCTTGGTTCGAATCCAAGCGGGCCCAATCTTACGAATCTATCCAATTCACCTCGACCTCCAACGGACGTCCTCAGCCCTCGGATCTTCGTGACACCCCCCCCAAAAAAAAGGGGGGCTGTCTAAACCTACTTCAAAACTCGACCAATCAAAGCGGACTGAACACCGACGCTGATCGCTTCGCGTTTTCTCAATTAGGGGGTCACTCATCCCCTAGAGCGAGCGCCCAACTCTTTGTGTGAGACTATCGTCCGCTAGTTGGTCGGCGCGG
>JBILGD010000163.1:0-3852 GCA_044351225.1 Steroidobacteraceae bacterium | reverse complement strand
CGTGCCTGCGCACGATCGATTGGCGAAGCCGGCAACAGGGCGGGCGTCGGAAAGGCATCCTCGAGGTAATCGAGGATGACCATCGATTCGGCGAGCCCGCGACCGTCGACCTCGAGCGCCGGCATCTTGCCCATCGGATTGATCTTGAGGAACTCGGGCGTCTTGATGCCCCCCATCGGCATCTCGGCCTGCAGCGGGATTCCTTTGAGTCGGGCTGCAAACACGACACGGGCTACATAGGGTGAAACAACGGAACCGTAGAGTTTCATGAGTTCTCCGCGAGACAAGGCAAAGTGAAGTCAGTAAAAGTGAAGGAACTATGAGCGTGCGGTGCGCGGAGCGTCAACTTCGCGCAGCGTCCACAGCACCCACAGCAGCAACGGCAGTGTCACCAGATTGAGTACCTGCCAGCCCAGGGTTTCGATGGCGACGCCGGCAAGGAGCGATGCCATCGCCTGCGAACCGAACACCGCAAGATCATTGAACCCTTGGGCACGAAATCTTTCGCCTGGTGCGTAGGTCGTCGACAGCAGCGTGGTTGCCGCGACGAACATCAGGTTCCAGCCGACGCCCAGCAACACCAGCGCCGAGAAGTAGTGCACGAAGTGATGACCGACGAAGGCGCAGATGATCACGCAAAGCAAATTGGCCGCAACGCCGATGGTCATCATGCCGCGGACACCGAGACTTGCGACCAGCCAGGGTGTGGCGAGCGAGGGCAGATACATGCCGAGCAAGTGCGCGGTGATGACCGTCGTCGTTTCGGTGGTGGAGAACCCGTCATGCACATGCATGCTGAGTGGCGTCGCCGTCATGATGAAACTCATCACGGCGTAAGACGCGAGTCCGGCGAGCACGGCGAGTCGGTAGCCGGGATCGCGCAGGATTTTGCCGAGAGATCGCGACTCCGTGTCGCGACTCGGCGGTGGTGCCGGTGCTGTAGCCGGCAGTCGAGTCAACACCAGCGCTGCAATGACGAGCAGCACCGAGAGCATGAGAAATGACGCCGTGTACTGCGCGAGTCCGGCGAGTTCGCTGACCGCACCCCCGAGGGTCGGACCGACCAAGGCTGCGATCAGCGTACCGATCATCACCGTCGAGACGGCGCGGCTCGCGAGCTCCGTACCGACGAATTCGATGGCGGCGAATCGGTATTGCTGCACGAAAGCCATGTTGGCGCCGAGGAAGAACGCGGCACAACAGAACAGCAGGAAATGACCGTTGGCGACAGCGGTTGCGGCAACGATCGCCGCCATGGCCGCGACGAGTGCGCTGCCGATGAACGCAGGCTTGCGGCCGATGCGCTGCATGAGCAGCGCTGCCGGCAAAGACATCGAGGCGAGTCCGATGACCGACATCGACAGCGGCAGCGTGGCCAATACCGGGGTGGGTGCGATGCGGGTACCGACGATGCCGCCGAAGGCAACAAGCACGATGGTGCCGCAAGCGGCGAACGCCTGGGCGAGGGTCAGGATCCAGACGTTGCGCATCAGAGAGTGCAATAAAACAGCGTAATTGCCAAAGTATATCCGGCATGGTCTCCTCGGTTATGCTGCCTGCATGAGCGACCGAAAACTTCCCGTGCCTGCGCCCCAACCGGCGTTTTTCGACAATTCTGCCATCGATAATCTCATCGCCGTGACGCTCGAACTTGGCGCTGAGCTGTGGGTACAGAAAGAACGCATGCGCGTCGTCGAGCGTCTGCTCGCCGAGCGTGGCGTCGTGACCGCAGAAGCCATCGAACAGTACAGCAGCACCCCGGAAGAACTCGCACGCGTGCAGAGCGAGCGCGATGCGTTCGTCAATCGGGTCTACGCAGCACTTGCCCGCGATACCGTGCCAGCCACGCCGTCGGCCACTGATCCCTGAGCTGCGCTCGTGCCTGCCGCAGTCGCCGCCGAGTACATCGAGCGTATCCTGCGCGCGCGGGTTTACGATGTGGCGATCGAGTCGCCGCTCGAGCCGGCGGTTCGGCTGTCGCGTCGTCTCGGCAATCAGATATTGCTCAAGCGCGAAGACCTGCAGCCAGTGTTTTCGTTCAAGCTGCGCGGCGCCTACAACAAGATTGCCCAGCTTGCCGATGACGAGGCAAAGCGAGGCGTCATCTGTGCCTCCGCAGGAAACCATGCACAGGGTGTTGCGCTGGCCGCACAGCGTCGGGGTATTCCCGCACTGATCGTGATGCCGGTCACCACGCCGCGCATCAAGGTGCGCGCTGTACTCGATCTGGGTGGCGAGGCCGTGCTGCACGGCGACGATTACGATGCCGCTTATGAGCAGGCAGTTGTGCTGGCGCGAGAGCGTCAAATGCTGTTCGTACATCCGTTCGATGATCCCGACGTGATCGCCGGGCAAGGCACCATCGGCATGGAGATCTCCCGTCAGAGCGGCGGTAACGTCGATGCCGTGTTTGTGCCGGTCGGCGGCGGTGGTCTCGTCGCCGGAATCGCCGCATACCTCAAGTATGTGCATCCGAACGTACGCATCATCGGCGTCAATGCCGCCGATTCGACGGCCATGCATGATTCGCTCGAGGCGGGAGAGCGGATTTCTTTGGAGCGCGTCGGCATCTTTGCCGACGGTGTTGCAGTGCGCAAAGTAGGCGCGGAAACTTTTCGTCTTGCGCGCGAACTGATCGACGAGATGATCATCGTCGACACCGACGAAATCTGTGCGGGGATACAGGATATCTTCGAGGACACCCGCTCGATCGTCGAGCCTGCCGGCGCCATGGCAGTTGCTGCCATCAAAAAATTCGTCGCACGCGAAGGCTGTGTGGATAGACGCCTGGTTGCAATCAACTGCGGCGCCAACATGAACTTCGATCGGCTGCGGCATGTGGCCGAGCGCGCCGAGATCGGTGCGCAACGCGAGGCGTTGCTGGCCGTCGAAATTCCCGAGCGCCCCGGCAGCTTCCTCGAGTTGTGTCGCGTGCTCGGCCGACGCAGCGTCACCGAGTTCAACTATCGCTACGAGAAACCGGCTGCGGCGCGCATCTTTCTCGGCTTCGGCCTGAACGGTGGCCGTGACGAAAAGAACGAAGTGGTTGCCGCGCTGCGCGATGCTGGCTACGCAGTCACCGACATGACCGACAACGAGCTTGCCAAGCTGCATGTGCGCTACATGGTGGGCGGTCATCCCGAGGCGCTGCGCGATGAGCGGCTGTTCCGCTTCGAGTTTCCGGAGCGACCGGGTGCGCTGCTGCGCTTTCTCGAGGCCGTGGGATCGCGCTGGAACATCACGCTGTTTCACTACCGAAACCACGGTTCCGATGCCGGTCGCGTGGTGGCGGGCATTCAGGTGTCTACGGCGAGTCACGGCGAGTTTCTGCAACATCTCGCCGAGCTGCATTATCCGTGGATCGACGAAACGGCTAATCCCGCGTATCGACTCTTCCTCGGCAATTGACCCCGATCGAACGACATGACTGATTCCTGCTACCAGGCCCGGGTTCCGGCGCGCGAAGATTTCTTGGAGGTACGCGGATTGCGGCACCGCATCCTGCGTTGGGGGCCAGCCGAAGCGCCGCCGATCTTCCTGCTGCACGGCTTTCAGGACTGCGCCGATACGTTTCAGTTTCTGGTCGACGAAATGCCGCGGGATCGACAATTCATCGCACCCGACTGGCGCGGTTTCGGCGGCAGCGCGCAGAACAACGGACCTTATTGGTTCGCCGACTATCTCGCCGACCTCGAGGCATTGCTCGATCAGCTCTCGCCCCAACGACCGGCTGTTCTGGTCGGTCACAGCATGGGCGGCAACGTGGCGGGTCTCTACGCCGGCGTGCGACCCGAGCGTGTATCACTTTTGATCTCGCTCGAGGGTTTTGGTCTGCAGCGCAGCGAGTCATCC
>JBILGD010000081.1:0-12495 GCA_044351225.1 Steroidobacteraceae bacterium | reverse complement strand
CCGAAGAAATCGATCCCGCCGCTGCACGGCGCGCTGCTCAAGAACGAGCAGGACGTGCACCTCTTCGAGCAGCTCGTCTTCCTGAATCGTCGGGCCCGCTGAGCGGGGCGCATCCATGCTGGTGCGCTTTTTCTTTGATCTGCGGGGTGTCGGGATACCGGCATCGATCACCGAGTTTCTCTCACTGTTGCAGGCGCTCGAGGCGCGCGTGGCGAGCTGTTCTGCCGAGGACTTCTATTGGCTTGCGAGGCTCGCGCTCGTCAAGGACGAGCGGCATTTCGACCGCTTTGACCGGGTCTTTGCCGAGCATTTCGCGGGGGCAGAGCGACTCTTCCAGAAACTCGTCGCCGACGTGCCGGCGGAGTGGCTGCAGAGCCTTGCACAGCGAGTGCTCACGCCGGAGGAGCGGGCGAAGATCGAGGCGCTCGGCAGCTGGGAAAAGCTGCTCGAGACCCTGCGCGAGCGTCTCGCTGAACAACAGGGACGTCATGAGGGCGGAAACAAGTGGATCGGTACCGGGGGGACATCGCCCTTCGGTTCGGGCGGCTACAACCCCGAGGGGATGCGCATCGGCAATGCGGGCGCGCGGCAGCGCCGGGCGGTGAAGGTCTGGGAATCGCGCGAGTACCGCAATTTCGACGATCGACGCGAGCTTGGCACGCGCAACCTCAAGATGGCGTTGCGACGCTTACGCAAATTCGCCCGTCAGGGTGCGGCCGATGAACTTGATCTCGATGGCACCATCGAGGCGACGGCGCGCAATGCCGGCTGGCTCGATCTGAAGCTGCGCCCCGAGCGACGCAATGCGGTCAAGGTGCTGCTGCTGCTCGATGTCGGGGGCTCCATGGATGATCACATCCGTCTTTGCGAGGCCTTGTTCTCGGCGGCACGCAGCGAGTTTCGTCACCTCGAATATTTTTACTTCCACAACTTCGTCTACGAGAACCTGTGGAAAGACAATCGTCGACGCCATGCCGAGCGCACCGGAACCTTCGAGATGTTGCGCACCTTCAATGCCGATTACCGGGTGATCATGGTCGGCGATGCCGCCATGAGCCCCTATGAAATCGTGCAGCCGGGCGGCAGCGTCGAGCACTGGAACGAGGAAGCCGGCAGTGTGTGGATGCAGCGGCTGACGACACATTTTCCGCAGATCGTCTGGCTCAATCCGGAGCCTGAAGAGCGCTGGGAGTGGACGCCGTCGATTGAGTTGACCCGCGAACTGATCGGCGGACGCATGTTCCCGCTCACCCTGGAAGGGCTCGATCGGGCTACCGCGGCGCTACGCCGCAAACCCGCTGGCTGAATCGGGGTTTTTCCTGTCGCGCGCCCTCAGCGCGCGAGAAAACGGCGCAGTGTGTCGGCTTGTGCGAGCCCGTCGCGATACCCCTGGGCAATCAACTCACGGGTGTAGGGTCCCTCGAACATCAGATAGCTCGCGAGCAAGCCGCCCGCCGCCCCGCGCGCACCGATCACCGCGAGCAGCGTACGCAAGGAGCGCGGCAGCGCCCCAAGATGACGCGCCGCACTGTCGCGCGGGTCGGCGCCGGGCACGAGTCGCAGCGCGCGGATCTCGCGCAGACCGGCGAGCGGCGTGCGCGCCTCGCGCAACAACTGATTAGTGCGCTCGAGTTGATCGATGTCGGCATCGACCTGATCGCTGAACAGCGTATCGAGCATGAAGCCAAAGATTTCGCCCGAGGAGGGGGCGCGAGCGGTGCCGATCGTGCCGCCGAGGCCCGCGGCATTTTGGGCGCGCACCCCGATGACGAGCAGACGATCAGCCCCAAGATGAATCGCGGGCGACAACGGCGCGAGTTGCCGCATCGCGCCGTCGCCGTAGTACGCGCCGTCGAGCTTGACCGCCGGAAACAGGAACGGAATCGCGGCGCTCGCCATGAGGTGATCGAGGCCGAGGTTCTCGCGGGTCCCCGCGCGGCGCACGCCGCGCCACTCACCGATGGTGGCGTCAGCTTCGAAGAAAATCCGGTGATGACCCCCGGCGTAGGTCGTCGCCGCGAGTGCGAGGGCGTGTAACTTTCCGCCGGCGACGTGCGCCCGAATGGCCTGCCAGTCGATGCGCTCCGCCAGCAGCGCGCGCAGCGGCGAGTTGTCGAAGAGCGCGGGCGGCGCGCTCGCCAGCCGACCGCCCGAAGTCGCCGAGACCGCCCAGCGCAGACCCGCCGCAAGCATCGCCGCAAAGTCGCTGCGGAAGACCTGGCCGACGGTGAAGTTCGCCCAGACTTGTTCGAGACGGTGGATGCCGTTGCGCCAGTCATCGGCGTGCGTGGCTAGCACGGCCGCGCAGACTGCCCCAGCCGAAGTACCGACGATGATGTCGTAGGGCGGCCGCTCCTGCGGGAAGAGCTCGGCCAGGGCCTTCAGCACGCCCACCTGGTAGGCGGCGCGAGCGCCACCCCCGGAGAGCACGAGCGCGGTCCGCCCGGCGGCGGACGGGGGGGTGGTGCTCACCTCGCGGACATCGGTACGGTCGGACACGGGGGCTATTGTGCCGCAGCAGGCCAGCCGGGAAGATAGGGGTTACTTAATCTGAGGAGCGTTGCCATGGTCTCCATCCGTTCACGTTTGGTTGCGTTTTTCTCTGCTGCCCTGCTGGCGGTGACCCCGGCGCTGCTGCCGCAGGCACTAGCCGACTCTCCCAAGGCCGGACAATTGGCTCCCGATTTTCGCCTGCAGGACCAAAACGGCAAGTGGGTTTCACTGCGCGAACAGCGCGGCAAGTGGGTCGTCCTTTATTTTTATCCCAAGGACAACACCCCGGGCTGCACCACTCAGGCCTGCGAGTTTCGCGATGACATCTTCTCGTTCCGCAAGGCCAACGTGGTGATCCTCGGCGTCAGCGTCGATGATGTCGAGTCAAAGAAGGACTTCGCCAAGGAGCACAGTTTGCCTTTCGCGGTGCTCGCCGATCCGACCAAGGAAACCACCAAGAGCTACGGTGTGCTGACCAGCATGCTCGGCCTGATGGAATTTTCGCGTCGCGATACATTCATCATCGACCCGCAGGGTCGTATCTCAAGGCACTGGGAAAAAGTCGATGCCAAGGGGCATTCGGCCAAGGTGCTCGCTGAAATCAAGAAGCTGCAGGCGCCGGGCGCCTGAACGGCCATCGTTTCACTCGGGGGTAACTCACACATGGGCAATTCAACTGATCTTCTCCAACCTTCGCGTCGCGGTTTTCTGACCACGGCCGGGGGCGTCGGTGGCGCACTGGCGATCGGTGCTTCGGGTCTCGCCGGCATGACGCTGGGCGGTCCGACTGCGATGGCCGCTTCGATGATGAGCTCCAAATACGGCTTCGGTCCGGGCCTGAAGGGACCGCACCTCGATCTCAGCACCGGGCGTGGCAACCAGCTCGCCTACGCCAAGATCCAAGGCGATCTCGACTACGGCAAGCAGAAATATTTCTGGTTCAAGGGCTATCTGATGGCGGTCGAGCCGCACAAGAAGATCGTCGACCTGATGGGTACGTCGGGTTTCGGCGTCATTCGGTTGGCCGAGGGTCCGAACGGGACCATCCGCCGCATGTGCCGCGAGATCATCGTCTATACCGATTTACGTTCTGGCGAAGTGCTCGACGACTGGAAGAACCCGCTCTCGGGCGAGACGGTCAAGGCGGTGCACGTCGACAACGATCCCTTCAACTACGTGATCGAAGAATATTTTCCGGCGCCGCCGAGTTTCGGTGGCCTCAATAAAGAGGCTCCGCCACCGCGCGTGCCCTTCATCATGCCGTGGTACCAGCACGGCGATATGGCCGAGATGGAAATCCATATCCATCTCGCCTACCCGAACGCGCTGCAACCGGACAAGTGGCCACGTGAGTCCTCCGGTCCCATCGTGCAGGTCTCGGAATTCTTTGCCCATCATGTCAAGGTGGCCGACCTGCAGAATCCGAAGCTCACGACGCTCGATTACACCGGCACCTGGAACCGTATCACGCCGTGGTTGCCGTGGATGCTGATGGGGCAACGGCCCGGTTTTTGCCAGTACGCCTGCTTCATGGGTACCGCCAAGGACCTCGATACCGTCCTCTCGAAGCCGGTGCTCGATTACGCGCAAAAGAATTACGCCAAGTATTTCGATGCACCGACCGAGTGGAGCGATGCCAAGAGTCTCTCGAGTCTCGAGCACTATGCGGTGCAGCAAAAACCCGCGCCAGTGAAATAGACGAGTTGAAGTAGAGTATTTGAAGTAGGCGAGGGCGGCGCAAGCCATCCTCAGTTCGACTCGACGCCGTCTGCATCCGCAAGGGTGCAGGCGGCGATTTCTTTGTCCACGCCTTTGAGGGTCAGCGTACCGACCGGCACGAGTCCCGAGGCATTGCGCAGTCGTGCGACCGTCGCCGCGCTCACGAGCACCGTGCTGCCGAGCGTCTTGTTGGCGTTCTCGAGACGGGCAGCGATCACCACGGTCTGGCCGTAGGCCGTGTAGTTGAAGCGTTTTTGGCCGCCGAAATTGCCGACCAGCGCCTCGCCCGAGTGAATACCGATGCGGGTCTTGCCGAAGGCGATGCCATGCTCGCGCTGCACTGCTTGTCGATACTGCTGCGCGAAGCGCGTGATGTCGCGCGCACAGGCGAGAGCGCGATCGGCATGATCGGCATGCAGCACCGGTGCGCCGAACAACACCACAACGCCATCGCCAGTCATCTTGTCGAGCATGGCCTCATGACGCCAAAGCACTTCGAAGAGACCGTCGAAATAGCCGTTGATGATCGGGGAGAATTTTTCGAGGGGTGTGTCGGCGACGAATGCCGAGGAGTTCTCGAGATCGGTGAACAGCACGGTGATCTCGCGCATTGCAGCGCCGATTTGCACGGGCTGCGAACCGTCTTCGATTCGTCGCACGACCTGCGGTGCGAGATAACGTTCAAGCGCAGTCGCGTAGAGCTTGCGTTGCGCCGCGAGGTCGGAGGCCGCGACCTGACTTACCACGAAAAACGACAAGGCAAAGGCCGTGAAGGGAGCAACCATCGGCAGCATCAGCGAAAACTGCGCCATGACTTGCCAGCCAATGATCACGACCGCTGTGCTACCGCCGAGCAGCCAGCGCACAGCATAGCCCCAGCCCGAGGCCGAGCGTCCGAGCCCTGCGCCACCCGCTGCGGCCAACAAGGCGAGTAGCAGTGCGAGCGGCAGACCGGGCAGCCGCACCGTGCTACCCGCGATGAGTTGCGTCAAGGCGTGCGCGTGAACCTCGACACCCGGCGTGCCATCGAGGTGTCCGGGCAGATAGTGCAGCGGTGTGACATGCAAATCTTCGCGCAGTGACTCGGCGTCGCTGCCGGCGGCGCGCGTCACGCGACCGATCAGCACGATCTTGTCGCGGAAAAACTCGCCGGGCAGCAGTTCGATATCGCTCGCGGAGAACGACGGCGCGATGGCGCCGACGTTTTCGTTGCGTGCCTCGGGGTGCGGTGCGTGAAAGCGCAGTCGGAGATTTCCGCGCTGAGCCGTCTCGAAGCCCCCGGACTCGGCGAGAGCCAGCGCGAGCGAGGGCAGAGCACCTGGCGTGAGATCGTAGCGACGCACGGTGTCGTCGAATTCGTCGCGCAGCAGCACGCGCGCATCCGCATAAATTGCCTTGGACAGCACCGGATAGTCGCGCTCGGCCTCGCGACGCGGGTCGACCACGACCACGAGCGGCGTTTTCACCGGTGCGAGCTGCTCGCGGACGACGACGAACTCGTTCGTCGAGTGCCAGGTATCGAAGAGGTAATCGATGCCGATGCTGCGCGCGCCGTGTTGATCGAGCGTACGGACAAGATTCGCGAGCCAGGTCTTGTCGATCGGCGAGAGACAACCGCAGGCGCTTTGCGCGCGCATGTCCTCGAGCGCGCGATCGTCGATTTTCACGATCACGAGCTCGTCACTGGCCGGTGGCGCCGCGAACGCCAACCGCAAGTCATAAGTCAGATTTTCGACGAAGCGAGCGGGCGTGGTTTGGGCGAACAATAGCGCCAGCAGCGCAGCGCCGACTACGCTGAGCAGAATTCGAACCGATTTGGAGTGAATTCCGTGAATTTGCATTGTCAAAGAATAGGCGCAAAGGCCAGAGTCGGATACGGGAGATTGTTGTCGCGGTGAATTTTGGAAAAGCGAAAGCAGACGAAGTCGGCGCGCCTGCGCGCCATTTCGGCGTCGTGGTTGCTGCTCCTGTGTCTTTCATCCGAGGCGCTGTCGCAGGCGGCCTTGACGCGTGACGAAGTGCTGCGTCTGCCGGCGCCGTTACGTGCCTCGGCGTCCGATTTCGGTGCGGTACGTTGCGACTCCGCCCCCGTCGTCGGCGTGCTGCCGGGTGAGGTGCCGGTAGCGGCTCGCGCGCGCGTCGAACTCGCCGGCGCGACGGTGTTGCCGCCGCAAGCGTTCAACCAATTATCCTCCGCGGTGCGTGAGGGACCAGTCAGCCGCGAAGGCGTCGGTCGATTGGTTGCCGGCGTCGAGTGTCTCTATCGCGAGCGAGGTTTTGTGTTTGCGCGTGCCAGCGCAGCCGAGGACCCTGCGATCGAGGGCGCGTACACGGTCACGGTCGCCGAGGGCGTGATTCGCCGTGTCGAGGCACTGGCCGACAGTGAATCCGTGGCGCAGCTCGCCCTGCGCGCTTTCGCAGGGGTTCGCGAGGGCGCGCCGCTCAATGCGGGTGAGGTGCGGCGGGGGCTTGCGCACTGTGCATCGGTCGGACTGACCGAGGTTCGCCCGACCATTCGTCGCTCGCGCGTCGATCCTGCCGTACTCGATCTGGTGCTGATCGTCGCTACGCCGGCGACTCAGGTGTTTTTTCAGGCACAGAATGGCAACGCCGATGCGCTGGGTCCGGTGGGCTTGCTTGCCGGAGCGCGTCTCGCGGGCCTTACGCCGCTCGCCGAACGCACTACGCTTGGCGCGTATGCGGTGACCGACTGGCCCGAACAATGGTCCGTGCAGTTCGACAGCGAGGCGCTGCTCGGCAGTGCGGGCATCAAGGCGCGAGTCGGCGGCGCGCACGCGCGGTCTCGTCCGGGGGATGTGCTCGCGCCGCTCGAAATCTTTGCCCGCACGACCTATCTCGTGGCCGAGTTGTCGGCGCCGATCAGCGTGCAGCGAGGTCGCGTGACGGCCTGGCGCGTCGGCCTCGAGAGCGTCAACCAGAGTGCCGAGTTTCTCGGCGGTCTGCCTCTCGGCGATGATCGTCTGCGCGTGGGTTTTCTCGGCTTGCGGGTCGACCGCCTGCTCGAGCGCGGTGTGTGGCAGGGCGAGCTGCAATTTCGCCGCGGACTCGACACGTTGGGGGCAAGTCGGCCCGGCGACTCCGGATTATCGCGAGTCGATGCCGATCCGCTCTCTTTCGTGATTCGTGCCGAAAGCGAGCTCGGCTTGCAGTGGTCACGCAACGCAACACTGCGGGCGAGTCTGCGGGGCCAATGGACGCGCGATCCCTTGATCGCTTTTGAGCGCATCAACTTCGGTGGCCTGTCCGGCGGACAGGCCTTCGATCCGGGCGCACTGGCCGGCGACTCCGGGGTCAGCGCATCGCTCCAATGGCTGATCGCGCCGCGGCAAGTCGGATCGTGGGGTTCGATTCGGCCTTGGCTACAGCTGGCCGGTGCGCGGCTTACCACCGCCAATGACGGCGGCTTCGCGGCGGCTGAGGGGGCCTCGGCCAGTGTCGGTCTTACCTGGTCGCCGCGTGGCGCATGGCAGATCGAGCTCGTCTGGGCTGAGCCCATCGGCAGTCGCGGCGCCGATTCGGCAGCCTTTGGTTCGCGTTTCTTGGTGCGCGTGACCGGCTCGCTCGAGCGTCGCGCACCTGATCGCGCGGTGGGTGTGCCATGAGGCTACGCAGAGCCGCTGCATGCCGTCGCACGGAGCGTCCACGGCTGATGGTCGTGGCGCTGGCCAGCGCGCTGCTCGCCGGCGTGGCTGACCTTGCCGTTGCGCAGTCCAAGACCTTTCTGCCGGAGAACCCGGTGATCGAGGCGAGTGCGCCGGGCAGTACGACGTTCACCGTCAATCCGGCACGCACGCGGCTCGAGGTCAACTCGGCTGCGCGCCGCGTGGTCATCAAGTGGGATTCATTCGATATCGGGCAGGGCAATGAGGTGGTGTTCACGCTGCCCGATGGCAAATCGATCGCCGTCAACCGCGTGGCCTGCAGTGCAAATTGCGACCCGAGCAGCATCAACGGCGTGCTGCGCTCCAATGGCAATGTGTGGCTCCTCAACCCGGCGGGTGTTTTCTTTGGCGTGGGCGCACGCGTCGATGTCGCCGGGCTGCTGGCGACCCCGGCTGCGCTCGATGATCTGCGTGGTTTCGTCACCGCAGCGACCGAAGCGCCGGTCGCCTTCAGCATGCCGAGCAATTCAGGGCCCGTGTTCGTCGCGGGTGGTGCCGAGTTGCTGATTCGCGGCGGCCCGGCGGTATTGGTGGGCAGAAAAGTCACCGTCGCTGGTACTGTCAAGGCGGCGGATGAGGCGAGTGACGCGCAGAAATCCTCCACCCAGGTGTTGTACGGCGCCGCCGGAAAGTTCCGTCTGCTGCTCAAAGAAAGCGCGCCTAGCGCCATCGCGAGCGGCGATCTGGACCTGTTCGATTTCATCATCGACGAAGGTTTCGCGCCGAGTACCGGCGCGTCCGCCACGCCCAGCCCGTCGATCGATATCGCGTCAGGCTCGCTCACTCGTGCCGGGCAGGTGTTGGTACGTGCCAAGGCTGCGAAACCTGCCGCGGGGGAGGCGGCGGGTGGCTGCGCGGATTGCATCGCCGTGAAGTCCTCGCTGCAAGCGACGGCCACCGATCGCGAAGGACCGCTCTCCGCGGCCTTGTCGGTGCGCGGCGAGGGCGTCGATCTTGTGCTGCAGCGGACCGGTCGACTCGATGCCGCGGGCGCTGCGGTGCTCGACCCACTCGTCTCGCTGAGCTCGCGTGGCTCGGCGCAGCTTGAGGCCCGCAGCATTGTTGTGCCGCAGCTGCAGACGCTGCGTGCCACAGGGAATACGACAGCGGTGGCCGTGCCAGATCATGTCACGATCGAGCTTGCATCGACCGGACCTGCGTTGCTGCGCGCCGACGAGTCGATTCTGTTGACCTCCGCGAGGCTGGGTGGGGCAAGACTCGAGGCCAAGGGTGATGTGGTGATCGACGCCGCCATCGCCGATCCCGGTGTCGGTGCCATCAAGGCCGGCGGCAGTGTTTTCTTTGGCGAAACGCGCAATGCGGACGGTAGCACACGCTCGCCGCTCGCCAACTTCACGGTCGGTGATGTTTCAGCGGGTGGCGATCTGCTCGCCACTTACCGCAAGGAATTGACCGCTGCTCGGGTGACTGCCACGGGCATCATCGATCTTGCCGCGGACGTCATCCGGCTCGGCGCAGTAACGGGTGCCGAGGTGACGCTCAACGCGACCGCTGGGACTGTCGATATTGGCACGCTTACCGGCACTGATTTCATTGGCGGTGACGTACGTGCCACGGCGGGTCCGGTAGCGCTCACGGCGAGGGACGGTCTGCGCGCCGGGGCGGTGAGCTCGAGTGCGGGCGTCTCGGTACGCTCGAGCGCGGGCGCCGTTCGGCTTGGCCGGGTTACAGGAACGACGCTGAACTTGAACGCTGCGGGCGGTGATCTGCTGTTTGCTGGCGGCAGCGCGCAGACGATGCGCGCCACGGCGAGTCGCAACCTCACGGTCAGCGGCGAGCTCGAGTCGGTGGGCAATGCGGCGTTCGTGGCGGGCGCGACCTTCGCCAATAGCGGTGCCATTCGCGTCGCCAACGGTACGGTGCCGACCAACGCCAGTCTGCTCAACGGTTTTGGCGGCGTCGATATTCGCGCAGTCGATGTGGACATCGGTGCGGCAATCGCGGCGCGCGGCACGGGTGTCGGCATCCAGTTTCTGGCGAGCGGCGCCGGTGGCGTCGTGCTCGGCGATGGTCAGAGTGCGCCCTCGGGGTCGTTGCAGCTCTCGAACGCTGAGCTGCAACGACTCGAAGCGCCGAGTCTTGCGCTGCGTACTGCTGCGAGTGGGAGTGCAAGTGCGGGTACGGACATCCTCGTCGGTGATCTTACGCTCGAGCGTTCGCGCATCGGGCAGCTGACGTTGGCCACCGGTTCATCGGGCCGGATCCTGGTACGCGGCAAACTGCGGGGCGGTGGCGCGCCCGCCGTCATCTTGGGCGAAGCCAGCCTCAAGCCCGCCGGCATCGAGATCTCCGGCGCACTCGGCGCAGCGGATGCTGCACTCGGTGCGCTGCAGTTGCGCTCGGCAGGAAATATCTTGATCGGCTCTGGTGCCTTCATCGATCAAGTGAAGACGGCCAGCAATATTTCGACGTTTGATGTGGATGCGATCAGCCCAACCCTCGGCGGCATCAGCAGCGGGCAGTTGTTCATCGTTAGCGGTCCGACGAGCTTCGATACGAGCGGTGCCATTTTGCAGCAGAACACCGGTGGCCGACTGGGTGATGGGATTCGGATCGGTGTGCCGAGTGGCGATGGTGCAGGGCTGCTCGCCGGCAGCACGGCAAGCGCGCCCTCGCGCGTCGCCTTGTTTGGCTCGATCGTCAGTACAAGCGGCATCGCTGCCAACGGACCGGCGGGTGCCGCGACCAGCGGCGTGCTGGCGAGCGGTACGTCGACCAATTCTTTGTGGCGCATCAACACCTGCATCGCCGGGAGTGGCAACGCCTGCACCGCGCGTAACGATGTGGTGACAACCATCGTGGCCGCCACGCCGACCGTGACGCCGCCGCCGCCGCCACCGCCACCACCGCCACCACCGCCACCACCGCCGCCACCGCCACCACCGCCACCGCCGCCCGCACCACCGCCACCGACCCCGTCGGCGCCAGCCCCGGCTGCGACCCCAGCCCCGGCTGCAACCCCGGCGTCGTCGGCGGGCCCATCCACGGCGTCAACGCCGACGTCCTCTGCGGGCGGCAGCGCCCCGTCGGGCTCATCCGGCTCATCCGGCTCATCCGGCTCATCGGGCGAGGGCGGCGGGCAGAGTTCGGGGGGTAACAAGGCGGGTACCGACGACAAGAGTGGCGCGGACGACAAGGCGGGCGGCGAGGGCGAGGGCGACAATGGCGGGGCTGATGACGACTCGGCCGGCGGCGATCAGGGCGACGCGGGTGCCAGCGAGGACGGCGATACCTCCGAGGACGATTCGAGTGATGCACCCGATGCCGGGGAGGACGCCACAGCCGAGGTGGCTTCCGCCTCCACGCAGTCGGCCGAGAACGATCTCAAGCCGATCGAGGTCGACCCAGGTTCGCTCGATCTGCTGAATCCTGCAGCAAGCCGCGACCTTCGCGAAGCGGGTGTGGGTTCGGCCAATGAGGATCTGTGGCCCGAGCGCACACCATGAAATCGCTCACGATCAAAGAAATAATCCTGTCGTTTATCGGTACGACATGGGTGCTGCTTGCGCTGCAGCCGGCAATGGCCACAGCGTCCACTGCGGCGGGCAAAGCGACGCTGACGCTCGGCAGCGACCCGGCGGGCCGGGTATGCACTGCGCGTCGCGTGTTCGGGGATCCGTTGCTGCGCGATGCCTCGCGGGATCTCGCCTACGACATCAGTTGCGGTCGGGGTGGCACGGTGGGGCGGGTTTATCGACTCGACTCGCGTCCGAGCGAGCAGGCGCTGCGTGAGTGGCGCGAGGAGGTCGCACCGCTTTGCGTGACGCCGCGACCTCAGGAGTTCTTGCCCGAGGGAATGCGAGCCGAACTCGGCCTGTTCTGTGCGGGTGGCACGACGGTGGGTACGCGTCCGGCCGTCGTGCTGCTTGCCGCGAGCGGTCCCAAAGGACTCGTGACGGGCGATGCGCCGCCCACGGCCGCGCCGGTGGTCGAGTTGGCCATGCGCATCCTCGCAGGGGTCGCGGCGGAGCCCACTCGAGCGCGCGAGCGGGGTCCGCGCAGTGCGCTGCTGTCGAATCTCGAGACGGTGCTCGGTGGCGATCTGACGGGTGGCGGCTTTGCCGACTTCTCGAGCCTGCGCGCTGCCGCCTTCGAGAACAATGCGCTGTGGTTGTTCGGCTCGGCGGAGCTGCAGTTCGCCGATGCGCTTCGTCTGCATGCGGTGCTGTGGCCGAATGATCTCGCGGGTCGGGCGGATTTGCAGGCGGAGCGTGGACTCAATCTCGCCAACCAGCGCCGTTTCGCCGAGGCGGAGCGGGTGCTGGCCGAGGCGGCGGCGAGCGCCGAGAAGGCCGCAGATCCTTTCTTGCGCGCCAAGGTCGCCGCCTACCTCGCGCTGGCCTCGCTCAACGCCAGCCGTTTTGCCGAGGCGGAAACGCGTGCGACTCGGGCCAGAGAATTCATTGACGAATGGCGACGTACGGGCCGGACCCTGCAGGAGCAGGCGGATCCTTCGGCGCCGCGCTTGCCGGTGGCCGAGCGGGTGATCATTCTTGAGGCGCAAATGCTCCGCGTACGCGCGCTGGTCGCTGGGCGTGAAGCTGGCCGCGCGGGCGGACGCGAGGATCTCGCGCAAGCC
>JBILGD010000018.1:0-33777 GCA_044351225.1 Steroidobacteraceae bacterium | reverse complement strand
TGCTGGCCATTGTCGATAACGAGCTCGCGGCGCGCAGCGCACACCCGGCGTGGTTGGTCGAGCGGCTTGCCGCGGCTTGGCCGCAGCAACTGCGACAGATTCTGGCGGCGAACAACGAACATCCGCCTATGGTGTTACGCATCGCACCTGGCACCTCGCCCGCAGCCTACGTGGCCGAGCTTGCGGCGCTCGGCCGGGACGCGTGGCTGATGGAGTCCTTTGCGGAGGCCGTTGTGCTCGCTCAGTCGGCGCCCGTCGCCGCGTTGCCCGGTTTTGCCGAAGGGCGAGTGTCGGTACAGGACGCCGGTGCACAACTGGCCGCCCGCCTACTCGATGCGCAGCCGGGTGATCGCGTGCTCGATGCCTGTGCTGCGCCGGGTGGCAAGGCCTGCCACATCCTGCAGCGCCAGCCGGACGTGCATCTGCTGGCGGTCGATGACGATGCGGCGCGGCTTGCGCTGGTGCGCTCGAGTTTCGAGCGTCTCGGCGCCGATCCGCAGCGGGCCCGAGTACAACTCGCCGACCTCGCCGATCCGCGCGGGCTGGCCGAGCACGGCCCGTTCGATCGCATCCTCGTCGATGCGCCGTGTTCGGCGACTGGCGTGATTCGCCGCCATCCGGACATCAAACTGCTGCGACGACCCGAGGACATCGCGAAGTTCGCTGCCGTGCAACGGCGGATCCTGGCCAATTGCTTTGCGCGACTCGCGCCGGGCGGGCGCCTCGTCTATGTCACCTGTTCGGTATTGCCTGACGAAAACGAACGTGTAGTGCGGGAGTTTCTCGCCACCACGCCCGATGCACGGGCTCTGCCCTGGCCGAGCGACCTCGAACTGCCCGCAGGTGCGGTGGCCTGCAATCCCGGGGTGCAGTTGCTGCCGCTCGCCGGACCGACGGGGACCGATGGCTTCTATTATGCTTGCCTCGGTCGGACGGAGTTCGCATGACCCCGAGTGCGCAAACTAATCGGCGGCAAGACTCTCGGCACCGCGGCGCGGGTTTTGCCGTCGTGCTGCTCGCATTGCTCGCCATGCTGCCGTGGTTGGCCGCGCCGTCGTTCGCCGATCCTCTAGACGGAACCCTCGAGATCCAGTCCGCTTTCGTCAACAACTCTTCCGGCGTTTATCAGCTACATGTTCGCACTCGCTATCCGGCCAACGAAGAAACGGTGGCGGCGCTGCGCGACGGTGTTTCCCTGTCCTACGACATCGATGTTACGGTGAACCGCGAACGACGCTTCTGGACGGACGCCGGCGTGGTCGCCCTCAAACTCGAGCGCGAACTCAGCTATCACTCGGTCAGCGAGCGCTATGTGGTGCGTGATCCGCTGGCCAATGGCGAACAAAAATCCTTCGCCTCGCTCGATGAAGCGCTGGCGGCACTCGGCAACGTCGAGGCCTGGCCGATCCTGGTCGCCTCGCAGGTACGCGAGCCCGGCGAATATCTGGTCAGCGTGCGCGCCAGCATCCGGCGGGGTCGCCTCACCGATGCGCTGCGCGCACTCATGTTCTGGTCGGACGACTGGCAACGCGAGAGCGAGTGGTACACATGGTCGCTGCCCCGCTGAGCAGCCGTCGTACTTCAATCATGATCGCGATCTGGGTCGCGGTCGTGCTCGGCGGTTTGATTGCCCTCTTCTTGTCCTCGCAGAACTCTGCGCAGTTCGGGCGTCTGCAGCCGTGGATCTTGCTGGCGAGCGCGGTGGCTGTTGCGGTGCTGATCGTGCTACTTGCACGCAAGGTGCTGCAGCTTGTCGCGGCCTATCGCAGCGGTGTGCCAGGGTCGCGACTCACCTCGCGAACGGTGATCGTGTTCGGCGCGCTGGTCGCGCTGCCGCTGCTGACGGTCTATCTGTTCTCGCTCGAGTTTCTCAACCGCGGCATCGACAGCTGGTTTCGCGTCGAGATCAAGCAGGGACTCAACGACGCGGTCGTGCTGTCACGATCAGCGCTTGATTTGCGTATGCGCGAACATGCCGAGCGCACCGAGCGTTTCGCCGGCAGGCTGGCGGAGGGCTCGGGCGAGGGCGTGCTCTTCCTGCTCGAGGACGAACTGCGCGAATCGGCGGCGAGCGAGATCGTGCTCTATGGCGAATACGAGCGAATCATCGGTGCGGCGAGTCGCGTCGTTGCCGACGCCTTGCCCGCCCGCCCGCCGAGCGATCTCGTGCGGCGGGTCAACGATGGTGAAACCTACGTCAGTCTCGAGCCGATCGCCGAGTCGCAATACGTCGTGCGTACGGCGGCTGCGCTGCCCGGAGCGCCGCTTGCGCGGGGCGATGCGCGCTTCGTGGTGGTCGTCTACGAATTGCCGCGGCAACTGGCCGAACTCACCGATGCCGTGCAACGTTCCTACTCGCAGTACGGTGATCTGGCGGCGCTGCGCGAACCGCTCAAGTACAGTTTCAGGCTGACGCTGACGATGGTGTTGCTGGTGACGCTGCTCGGCGCCATTTACGGCGCAATCTATTCCGCCGAAGTGCTCTTCAAGCCGGTGCAGGATCTGATGGCGGGTACCCGCGCGGTGGCCAAAGGCGACTTCGCGACGCGCGTACCGCTTACTTCGCACGACGAGATGGGCTTTCTGGTGCAATCGTTCAATGATATGACCAAGCGCCTGCGGCGAGCGCGCGAGGAAACCGAGCGCAGTCGGCTCGCCGCCGAAAACGAACGCGAGCGTCTGGCGATCATTCTCGCGCGACTTTCGGCGGGCGTGATCACCATCGATCGGCATTTTGTGCTGCAACGCGCCAATGATTCGGCGAACGGCATTCTCGGCGTCGATCTGACGACGCGAATCGGTCGCGCGCTCGTTGCCGGGGAAAACGAAGGCATCCTGCAGGCTTTTCTCGAGGCACTGCAGGGTCGCTTCGCTGCCGGTCGCGAGGATTGGCGTGAACAGATCGAGTTGCGTGCGAGCAGCGTCAAGACCGGCTCGCGCGTGCTGGTCTGCGCTTGCGTGCCGCTGCCGCAGGCGGTCGGCGAGTCCGCGCAGTTCGTGATCGTCTTCGATGATGTCACCCATCTGTTGCAGGCGCAGCGCGATGCGGCATGGGGCGAGGTGGCGCGCCGACTGGCGCACGAAATCAAGAACCCCCTGACGCCGATCCAGCTTTCGGCCGAGCGCATGCGCCGGCGTCTGCTGCCGGGTCTTGTCGGGGCGGACGCGGACATGGTCGATCGCTCGACGCATACCATCGTGCAGCAGGTCGAATCCATGAAGCAGATGGTCAATGATTTCAGCGAGTACGCGCGTGCTCCGTCCATGCATATTGCGACGTTCGATCTGAACCGCCTGGTTGCGGAGGTGACTGATCTATACCGAACGCAGGACGCCGGCATCGACATCGTCACGCATTTCGAGACTGACCCCGAGATGGTCGAAGCGGATCGGGCGGGCATCCGGCAGGTGCTCAACAACTTGCTGACGAACGCATTCGAGGCGCTGGAGGGGGTCAGACCGGCCACTATCGAACTCGGTACAACGAGGTCGGAACTGGACGGGGTTTCCTGCGCCATGTTGACGGTGTCGGACAACGGGCCCGGTTTTCAGGATGATCTGCTCGGGCGCATCTTTGATCCCTACGTCACCAGCAAGCCGCGGGGCACGGGTCTGGGACTGGCGATCGTCAAGAAGATCGTGGACGATCATGGTGGTCGGATCGAGGCGCAGAATCGCCCCGGGGGTGGAGCCCTGGTCCGTGTTATGTTGCCCCTGCGGGAGCGGACCAGAGCGGCGGCGCGCGAGCGACGACCGGAGTTGAGGAGGGAGCGGGCATGAGCGCGGCGCGCATTCTCGTGGTGGACGACGAGGCGGATATTCGCAGTCTCGTCAAAGAAATCCTTGCCGAAGAAGGCTACGAGGTCGAGGTTGCAGCCAACGGCAGCGAGGCGAGAACTCTGCGCCAGCGCCAGCAACCGGATCTCATCCTGCTCGACATCTGGATGCCCGATGTCGATGGCATCACGCTGCTGCGCGAGTGGTCGTCCGCTGCCGCCGATGGATGTCCGGTCGTGATGATGTCGGGTCATGGCACCGTCGAAACCGCCGTCGAGGCGACCCGGCTTGGCGCCGTCGATTTCGTCGAAAAACCCCTGTCGCTCGCCAAACTGCTGCGCACCGTGGAGCGTGGTCTCGAGGGACTGCGCAAGCGCCGTGCGGCGGGCAAATTGCAGGCGGCGGCTGCGGTCGTGCCGGTGGGCAAGAGCAAGCCGATGCAGCAGTTGCGCGGCGAACTCGCGCGCCTCGCAGCCAGCGATGTGCCGGTGATGCTGATCGGCGAGCCGGGCAGTGGCCGGGAGGCGTTCGCACGATTCCTGCACGATCAGAGCAATCGCGCCGCTGCGCCCTTCGTGGTGGTGGTGGCGAGTGCGCTCCGTGAGAGTGATCTCGAGGCGACGCTTTTTGGTCGTGCCGAGGGCGCGCCCGGTCTTCTCGAGGAGGCTGCGGAGGGTACGCTGTTCATCAGCGAAATCGGCGACCTGCCCGCCGCAGCGCAGCGAGCTCTGCTCGGTGTCCTCGAGACCGGCAGTTTCGCGCGGCTCGCCGAAGACCGTTCGCGTCCCTTCCGGGCGCGGGTTGTCTCATCAGCCGAGCCCGGCGCGGGTCAGGCCGTCGCCACAGGCGCCGAGGCGTTGCGTCGCGACTTGTTCGAACACCTGAACGGCGCCATCGTGCGCGTGCCGCCGTTACGTGAATATGCCGAGGACGTCCCGGATCTGCTGCGCCACTGTGTTGATCGTTTGGTCGATGGCGAGGGATTCGCATTCCGCCGATTCGGGGTCGCCGCGCAGAATCGACTGCGCAATTATCCGTGGCCCGGCAACGTGCAGGAGCTGCGCGTCATGGTCAGACGTCTGCTGCTGCAGGGCGGCGACGAAGAAATCACCCTCGAAGAAATCGAGCGCGAGTTGTCGCAGGTGGCTGCGCCCGCCGACACGCTGGTCAAGCAGGATTTGCTCGCGCTCAGTCTGCGCGAGGCGCGCGAGCATTTCGAGCGGGCCTATCTGCAGCAGCAGCTGCTGCTTTGCCATGGCAAGGTCGGTCAACTCGCCAAGCGGGTGGGCATGGAGCGAACCCATCTCTATCGCAAGCTGCGCGCGCTTGGCGTCGATTTTCGCAGTAGTGCCGACGACGGCGAGGCTTAGCTCAGTCGCCGACTCGGATGACCACCGCTTCGATGTCGGCACGCTGCAAGGCTGCCCGCGTCCGGTTGAGCGCGTCGAGATCGCTGAGTGGACCGATGCGCACGCGATGGAAAACATCGTTGTCGATCGCCACGCGCTGTACGGCCGAGCGCACGCCGAGGCGCAGCAGTTTGGCTTGCAGGCGCTCGGCTTCTTCGAGGTTGCGGAAGAATCCAGGCTGCAGCACGTAGGCGCCGGGACGTTCGATGGGGGTATTCGGTAGCGCGGGCGCCGGTGCGCGCGGATCGGTCTCGGGGACCACCACCTCGGCCTGGGGCAGCATGTCGTAGAACCCGAATTCGCGCGGCGTCTCCGCGGTTTCGGCGGGCGTTGGCTCGCGACTGACCGGGCGCGGCCGCGGCTGCGACGATTCGGCGGCTTGCGTCGCCTGTTTCACGAGTTGCTGTTGCCAGACAAAGACACCGCCCGCCACCAAGAGGCCGAGTCCGAGGCCGACAAAGAATTCGCCGGACAACTCGAACTTGAGTTGCCGCTGTCGCCCGGCGCGCTTGAAGTCGCGGCCGATCGGCGAGCTCACATCGACTCCGGTGCCGAGGCGCCGAGAATGCCGAGACCGTTGCGCAGCGCTTGTTGCACGGCGAGCAAGGCGTAGATGCGCGCCTCGCGCGTGGCTTCTTCGGGCACGAGGACACGTTCGGCGTTGTAGAACGCGTGCAGCGTGGTGGCAAGTTCGCGCAGATAGTGCACGAGCGCGTGCGGCGCGCGCTGCGCGGCAGATTGCACGATCACCTCGGGATACCTCGAGAGACAAGCGAGCATCGCTTCGGCCTGCGCACCCGCGAGCAGCGTGGCGCCTGCGGTGAGCACCGTCTCACGGGCACGCGTGGCGTCCCAGGTCAGGCCGCGCGCCGCGAGTTCCTTCATGACGCTCGCCACCCGCGCGTGTGCGTATTGCACGTAGAAGACGGGGTTTTCATTGGACTTCGACTTGGCGAGATCGAGGTCAAAGTCGAGCGACTGATCATTGCTGCGCATCAGATAGAAGATGCGACAGGCATCGTTGCCGACTTCTTCGCGCAGCTGGCGTAGCGTGACGAAGTTTGCTTCACGCTTGCCCATCGACATCTTGACGCCGTTGCGGAACAAGGCGACGAGCTGGATGAGTGGCGCCTCGAGGCAGTCGCCCGGGTGCCCGAAAGCCTGCAGACCGCCGCGCACGCGCGTGACGTAGCCGTGATGGTCGGCGCCGAGCACATCGATCAGGACCTCGAAGCCGCGCTCGCGCTTGTCGAGGTGGTAGGCGATGTCCGAGGCGAAATAGGTCTTTACACCGTTCTCGCGGATGACGACTCGATCTTCGTCATCGCCGAATTCGCTGGCCTTGAACCAGGTGGCGCCATCCTTGACGTACAGCAGTCCCTGCGCGCGCAAGCGCTCGAGCGCGCGCTCGATGGCGCCGCTGTGCGTGAACTCCCGCTCGGAGACCCAATTGTCGAAGCGCACGCCGTAAGCTTCGAGATCGTCACGGATTTCCTGCAGCATCGCCGCGATGCTCGAGTCGAGCAGATCCTGCCAGGCCGCTTCGCTGATGAGTTGTCGACAACGGGCGATCAGCGCATCGATGTGTTTTTCTTTGTCGCCTGCCGGCGCATCCTGTGGCAGGTTCTCGAATACTTTGATCGAGGTGTGACGCAAGGTCTCGCCGAGACGAGTCTGCAGTGCTGCGGCGACCGGACGCAGATAATCGCCGCGATAGCCGTTCTCGGGGAACTTGAGCGTTTCGCCGCAAGCTTCGAGGTAGCGCAACCAGACCGACACGGCGAGGATCTCGGTTTGTCTGCCGGCATCGTTGATGTAGTACTCGCGCGTCACCGTATCGCCTGCGGCCGCGAGCAGGTTGGCGAGCGCATCGCCGAAAGCCGCTTGCCGACCGTGACCGACGTGCATCGGCCCGGTGGGATTGGCGGAGACGAACTCCAGCAATACTCGCCGCGGGTTCGCCGGTTTTACCCGACCGTAGTCCGCGCCGAGTTCGTGTACGCGAGCGAGTTCGCGTGCGTAGAGATCCTTGTGCAGGAAAAAATTGATGAAGCCTGCACCGGCCACCTCGGCGCGCGCGAGCAGCGGCGAGGGCGGCAAGGCGGCGATGATCGCTTCGGCGATCACACGCGGCGGTTTGCCGGCGGCCTTGGCGAGGCGCATGGCGATGTTGCTGGCAAAGTCGCCATGCTGGGCATCGCGCGCCCGTTCGAGCGTGATGAGTTGCGGGTCGACGGGCGTCGCGAGCAGCGAGCCTTCGAGCGAATGCAGCGCGCGCTGCAGCAGGGAGAGCAGGTCGTCTTTCACGGGCGCGATTCTACCGCGTCGGCACAGCGGCTTCAGAAGAGCTCGAGTGGATCGACGTCGAGCGCGAAGCGCACGCCGCGCGCTTCGGGCAGTGCTTCGATACGCGGCAGCCACTCGGCAAGCAGGCGGTGCAAGGCGCCGCGATCGGCGCTCTCGAGCAGCAACTGTGCATGATGTCGATCGGCGCGACGGGCCATCGCCGCCGGCGCCGGGCCGAGCACTCGTACTGCGCTCATCCCCGGCATCTTGCAGAGCGGCTCGGCGACTCGGCGTGCGGCGTCGAGGAAAGCGAGCCCGCTCTCGGCGCGCACGGCGGAGGCGCGCAGCGCCGCAAGTCGCGAAAAAGGCGGCCACCCCGCATGGCGACGCTCCTCGAGCGCGACCGCAGCAAAGGCGTCATACCCACCGCTCAGCAATCCCGTGAGCAGCGGGTGCTCGGGATATTCAGTTTGAATGAGCACTTCGCCCGCGCGTTCTGCGCGTCCTGCGCGACCCGCAACCTGCACGATGGTTTGCGCGAGTCTCTCGGCGGCGCGAAAGTCGGTGCTGAAGAGTCCCTGATCCGCGTTCAGCACGATCACCAGCGTCAAGTCCGGAAAATCATGGCCTTTGGCCACCATCTGGGTGCCCACCAGAATCCGCGCTTCGCCTTGCCTGATCCGCGTCATCACCGCCTCGAGCTGATCGGCACGGCGTACGGCGTCGCGATCGAGCCTTGCGATGCCGATCCCCGGGAAAGTCTCGACGAGGGTTTCTTCGATGCGCTCGGTCCCCTGGCCCACGGTTTTGACCGCATAGCCGCATTGGGGGCATTGGCGCGGCAGCTCGCGATCGGCGCCGCAATGGTGGCAGCGCAGCCGATCCGCCTGCCGATACACGGTGAGGCGCGCATCGCAGGACAGACAGGGTGCAATCCAGCCGCAGGCGGTACAAGCGAGCGTTGGCGCGTAGCCGCGGCGATTGATGTACACGAGCACCTGACCCTCGGCCGCGAGGTGTTGCTCGATACGGGTCACGGCCGTGGTCGAGAGCCCCGCGTGGACACGCTCGCTGCGCAGGTCGACGAGGCGCAGCGTCGGCGGCTGTGCGGCCGCTGCACGCTCGGGCAACGAGAGTCGCTGCAGCCGGCCGCTGGCGACGTTTTGCAGAGACTCGAGGGAAGGCGTGGCCGAGCCGAGCAGGACTGGAATGTCGAGCCGATGGGCGCGAGCGAGCGCGAGATCGCGCGCTGAGTAGCGAAAGCCCCCCTCCTGCTGCTTGAAGGAGGCATCGTGCTCCTCGTCGACCAAAATCAAACCGAGATCGGGGATCGGCGCAAAGACCGCCGAGCGGGTGCCGATGACGAGACCTGCGCGGCCACTGTGTGCCGCGCGCCAGGCTGCGAGCCGCTCGCTGTCGGTCAGTCCGGAGTGCAGGACCGCGAGCGGCACGTCGGGAAAGCGCTCCGCGAAACGGCCGACCAGTTGCGGCGTCAGGCCGATCTCCGGGACGAGCACCAGCACGCGCTGGCCACGCGCGAGCTGCTGCTCGGCGAGTCGCAGGTAGACCTCGGTCTTGCCGCTGCCGGTGACGCCATGCAGCAGCCAGCCGCGATAGCCGGCGCCCGCGTCGGCGATGGCGTCGAGGGCCGCTTGTTGGGCTGCACTCGGTTCGGGGTGGTGGCGGGCAAGACTCTCGAGACGCAGCGACGACGCCAGCGCGGGGCGCTGCCAGCCGACCTCGATCCAGTCGCGTGCCACCAAGGTCCGAGCGGCGTCTCGCCAGCCCGGAAGTTGGGCGTCGAGTTCAGCAGTGGTCAGTCCGGTGCGGCCTGCCGCAGCGAGCACGTCGAGCACGGCGCGCTGCTTCGGTGCCCGACGCGGTTCACCGGCCGCGTGCGCTTGCGCACCCGCCTCGCTGAGCGCGCGATATTCCACCTCTTCGACGATCGGTGCGCCCTCCCGGGCGAGTTTCGGCAGCGCTGCGGCGACCACTTCGCCCGGCGGGTGGTGGTAGTACTCTGCCGCCCACTCGAGCAGGGCGAGCAGCGGTCTATCGAAGGTCGGAACCGGATCGATCAACCGCGAAATACGTTTCAATTTATCGACAGGAGCGTCCGATTGATCTTCCAAAGAAACAATGACACCGATGCAGCGTTGTCGTCCGAAGGGTACTTCGACGCGCATTCCGGGCTGCGGCTGCGGCCCTTCGAGTGGCGGCAAGTAGTCGAAGGCGCGCCGCAGCGGTGTGTCGATCACCACTCGGTAGAAGGGGCTATGGCAGGTTTCGATTTTTTCCACAGAGGGTGTGGATAACGTTGTGGATAGGATGCGATTCAAGCGCAAAATCCGCGCATTTTCCGCGGTTTTACGTTGGCTTGGTCAAGGATTGACCATTTCAAAAAAAGTCTCCGCTAATCAATAACTTGAAGATTTCGAGCACACCGAGAAGCGTAGTTTATGGCGGATTCATGACTTGGTTTCTCCGCCACTCTGCGCAAGTGCCTGATTTATCGTGGCGGTCATCGCGACCGAGTCCAGTTGGTCAGCGACACGCCGACGATGGCCACCAGCCCGCCGACCAGCATCGACACGAGCAGCGGCTCGCCTAGCAGTGCCGTGCCGAGGGTCACGCCGAACACCGGTACGAGATTATTGAACACGGCGGTGCGCGCCGCGCCGAGTTTCTGCAGGCCTTCCGCATACCAGACGAAAGCCAGTGCCGTGCCACCGGCACCGAGGTAGACGATGGCGGCCCAGGCGTCTGGCGAGACGGCGCTCGCCTGCCAACTCGACCATTCGAAGGGCATGCCGACCGACAACATCAGGGCGCCCCACAGGGTCGTCACGGTGGTGATCGCCAGCGGCGAGAGTGACCCGCCGCCACTCAAGGCAAACCGACCCACCACCGTGTAGATCGCCCAGCAGCACGCGCCGCCCAGCATCATCAATTCGCCGCGCCCCACCCTCTGCAGGATGGCGCTCGGGTCGCCCTTCGAGAGCACGATCCACACCCCGGCGAGGGCGAGCAGGATGCCGAGCCAGCGATATCCCGGCAGTCTTTCGCCGAACACGAGGGCCATGGTCAGCGCCGTCATGATGGGATTCAGGGCGACGACCAGTGCGGTACGTCCTGCCGGGATCAGCTCGAGGGCGCCCAGAAACAGCAGGTTGTAGATGACGAGCCCGAACAGGGCGAGCAGCGCCGTATAACCCCAGTCGCGACGGCCGAGCTTCGGCCAACCGCCTTCGACGACGAACAGCAGGGGAATGAGGATGGCGCAGGCTGTCCAGAAACGCAGCGCCGAAATGGTGAAGTGCGGCAATTCGGGCGCGGCGATGCGCCCGGCGATGAATGTACCGCCCCAGAGCGCCGCGACGCCGGCGAGCCGCAGATAGAGGCCGCCGCGGGCGGCAGTCGGCACCTGAGCGTTCAAGCTTTGCTCGTCCGTTCGCGCCAGGTGACATAGAGCCCTGCGGCCACGACCAGCGTCGCGCCGCCCAGCATGGTGACGTTCGGCAATATCGACCAGGCAAAGAAATCGATGACGATGCCCCAGAGCAGCGCGGTGTACTCGATGGGCGCCACCACCGAGGCCGGCGCTTGTCGGAAAGCTTCGGTGATGTAGTGCTGCCCCGCTGCGCCGAAGCCGCCGACGGCGACGATCAGCAGATAATCCTCGCTGCGAATCGTGACCCACCCGGGCAGGGCAAGTGCGGCAGCGATCAGAGTCATGATGAAGAGGAAGCTGAACACGATGGCCGCTGAGTGATCGCTACGCGTCAGTACCCGACCAATGATTGCCGCGAGCGCGTAGCAGACCGCCGAGACTCCGGCGGCAAGACCCGCCAGCAACGGCAGCCCGTCGGCACGGGGTTGCAGGATCACGAGTACGCCGATGAAGCCGATGATGATGGCGAACCAGCGTGCGCCATCGACTTTTTCGTCGAGCCACCATGCCGCGATGGCCGCAATCAGCAACGGTGCTCCCATGTAGAGCGAGTACACCGCGGCGAGCGAAGCCTCACGCAGCGCGAATACGAAACCCGCCAGCATCAGCACGCCGAGCACGCCGCGTAGCAGGTGCAGACCGACGCGTTTGGGGCGCAACTCGGCGAGCCGCCCCGTGTACCAGAGGGGCAGCAGCACGAACGGCAGCGAGGCAGCGCCACGGATCGCCGTCACCTGCAACGGCGGGTAATTCGCGGCGAATAGTTTGAGCAGCGCATCCATGAAGGAAAAGGCTGCGACGGCGACGAACATCGCCAGCACGCCGCGCGAGTGGGGGGTCATGGTCGCAGGCGCTTCGCGTCGGCCGCCGCGGGAAGGCGCCGGGCGGGCCGGTTCGGCGTACCGGTGAGGATCGGGAAGTAGCGCATGGGCCGCGACTATACGGGATCGAAACTACCCCGAGATAATCGTCATCAAAGGGCAGCAATTTTTTTGCTGAGGATCATTTTTCGATGCAATATTCCGCCATATAAAAACAACCCAAATCGTTGCTTTTAAGCACTGTCGACATGTCCATTCCCCCGTCGAAGCCCTCGCCAATCAAACACCTGCATTTCGCTGCCGCCGTGCTGCTCGCTGCACAGCATGATTCGGCGTCGATTTCCGAGCTGGTCATGACCTACCGCTTGAACGGGCTGGGCGGCGATCGCGCTTGCCGCAAACTGATCCATCGTCTGCAGCGCTTCGATCTGCTGGCCATCCGTGCCGGAGGCCGCGAGGATCGGCGCGAAAAGTCGGTGCATATCACGGCGACCAGCCGCGCCTTGTTGTTCGAGCTGCGCAGCCAGTTGCAGAGACTCGATTTATAGCGGGACCCCGCTGCGCAACTCGAAGAGCAGGGGCGTTTGGGCCGGCCTGCAGGCGTGAGCGTCCGCGCCGTTCTGCGGGGATCTTGTAGACTGCGGGCCCTTATGGCTCGCATTACCGACGCGCTCGTCCCGCCGGGCGAACAGTGCAGGATCCCCGGTCACGGGGCGGACTCGCCGTTGCCGGCGGGGCGGGACCTCGCCTTTACCGCCGAAGTGGAGGCGGCCACCGCACCGCTCTACGAGCGGGTGCGCGATGTGGTGCCCGCGGTGGAGTGGCCGTTGTTCGCGCCCTTCGTGCACGCTATCAATCAGCTGAAGCTCGAGCGCGACGCCGTCATTCTCGCGCACAACTACATGACGCCGGAGATCTTCGCCTGCGTTGGCGACATCCGCGGCGATTCGCTGCAACTTGCGCGCGAGGCGGCGCGCACGAGCGCCCGCGTGATCGTGCAGGCGGGCGTGCACTTCATGGCCGAGACCGCGAAGATTCTCTGCCCCGAGAAGACGGTGCTGATCCCGGATCAGCGAGCGGGTTGTTCGCTCGCGGCCTCGATCACCGGTCGCGATGTGCAGCTGATGCGGGCGGCTCATCCGGGTGTGCCCGTGGTGACTTATGTCAACTCCTCGGCCGATGTGAAGGCAGAGAGCGACGTGTGCTGCACTTCATCCAACGCGGTGCAGGTCGCCGAGTGGGCGGCGGCCGAGTGGGGCACGGATCGTGTGATCGTGATCCCCGATGAGTACCTCGCCCGCAACGTGGCGGCACAAACTGCGCTGCGCGTGATCACTTGGGCGGGTCGCTGCGAAGTGCACGAGCGTTTCTCGGCGGGCGATATTGCCGGCTTGCGCAAGGCCTACCCCGACGCCGTGGTGCTCGCCCATCCCGAGTGTCCGCCCGAGGTGTTGCAGGCCGCGGATTTCGCAGGCTCGACGGCCGCACTCGGCGATTGGGTGGCGCAGCATTCGCCAGCCAAGGTGGTGCTGCTCACCGAGTGTTCGATGTCCGACAACGTGGCGGCCATGAGTCCTGCGACCGAATTCGTTCGCCCCTGCAATCTTTGTCCGCACATGAAGCGCATCACGCTCGAGAACATCTACGACGCGTTGCGTCTGCTGCGTCACGAAGTCGAGGTCCCTGCCGATGTGGCCACGCGCGCGCGTCGCGCCATCGAGCGCATGCTGGCGCTGCCGGCCACGGACCGTCCGCCCGGATTCGACACGGGTCGACCGTTGGCCTCGGTGGAACTCGTCGCTCGTCCGTGACGCTCGACGAAACCGATATCCTGGTCGTCGGCGCGGGCCTTGCGGGGCTTTATCTCGCGCTCGAGTTGGCGCCGCGTCGCTGCATCGTGCTTTCACCCGCGCCGCTCGGTCAGGCGGCAGCGAGTGCTTGGGCGCAAGGCGGCATCGCCGCGGCAATCGGTCCTGCCGATAGTCCCGAACAGCATGCCGCCGACACGGTCGCCGCCGGGGCGGGCTTGGTCGATCCGGCCGTGGCGTTGCTGATTGCGCGCGAAGCGCCGCGCGCTATCGAGGCGCTGCTGGCGCTTGGCGTGCCCTTCGATCGTGATGCCGCCGGCAACCTCGCCACCTCGCTCGAAGCCGCGCATTCGCGCGCGCGCGTGGCGCGCGTCGCCGGCGATTTGGCCGGTCGCGCCATCATGCGTTCGCTCGTGAAGGCCGCACGCTCTGCGCCGCACATTACTTTGATGGAAGGCGTACGAGCGGTGGCCTTGCTCGAGAGCGAGGGTGCGGTGACCGGAGTGCTCACGCGCAGCGCCGCAGGCGAGGGCTGCATCCGCGCCCGCGATACTGTACTCGCCACCGGTGGTTGCGGCGGGCTCTTTCGTGTGACCACCAACCCGCCCGAGGCGCGCGGTGCGGCGCTCGCGCAGGCGTTCAGTGTGGGTGCGGTCATCAGCGATCCGGAGTTCGTACAGTTTCATCCGACGGCGATCGACATCGGTGCGGATCCGGCGCCGCTCGCGACCGAGGCGCTGCGCGGCGAGGGCTCGCGACTCGTCGATGCCGCAGGCGAGCCGTTCATGTCGCGCCATCATCCGCAGGGCGATCTTGCCCCGCGCGATGTGGTGGCCCGCGCAATTCATCGTGAGCGCGAGGCGGGACGCGGCACTTTTCTCGATTGTCGCGACAGCGTGGGCAGTCTTTTTCCGGAGCGATTTCCGGCGGTGTTCGGGGCTTGCATGGCGGCGGGCATCGATCCACGCGTGGCGCTGATTCCCGTCGCGCCGGCGGCGCATTACCACATGGGCGGCATCGTCACCGACGTCTGGGGCCGGACGACCGTGCCCGGACTTTCAGCGTGTGGCGAGTGCGCCTCGACGGGTGCGCATGGTGCGAATCGGCTCGCCTCGAATTCTTTGCTGGAATCGGCGGTGTTCGCTGCGCGCATCGCCGGCCGCTTGCGCGAGGGTGATTTACCCTTGCGTAGCCAGGGCCACGCCGAGCTGCCGGCGCGTCTGGAAGTCAGCACGCTCAATGAATTGCGCGCCGGCATGAGCCGCAGTTGTGGCGTCTTGCGCGACGCTGCGGGGCTCGGCCGGATGCTCGATTGGACGAGCGAGACGGCGCGTCGCATCGGCAACCCGAGTGCGCTGCTCGCCTCGCGCCTGATCCTCGCCGCCGCGCTTGAGCGTCGCGAGAGTCGCGGCGGGCATTTTCGCAGCGATTTCACGACCCCTGCGGCGGCGGCACGGCGGACTTTCCTGCAACGCCGCGGCCACGACGACATCGTTTTCCTCGACCGTCACCCCCTCTGCGAGAGCGGCTTGTCATGACCAGTACAGCGCCCCTGCCCGAAGTGATCCTCGAACCCATCGTGCGCCTTGCCCTGCTCGAAGACCTATCCCCTGCGGGCGATGTGACGAGCGACACGGCGATCGCCCCCGAGGCGGTGTGGCGCGCGGAGATCCGCAGCCGCGAGGTCGGCGTGATCGCCGGTGTCGATGCGGCGCTGCTCGCGCTGCGTCTGCTTGATCGCGGAATCGACACGCGGGTGATCCGCGGCGATGGTGCCGCGGTGAGCGCCGGCGACACCGTCATGGAACTTTCGGGCAGCGCACGCTCGATCCTGATGGCCGAGCGGACCATGTTGAATTTTTTGGGGCACCTGTCGGGAATCGCCACCCTGACCCGCGAATATGTCCGCGCCGTTTCCGGCACTCGTGCGCGCGTGACCTGCACGCGCAAGACCACGCCCGGGCTGCGCGTCCTCGAGAAACGCGCCGTGCATCTCGGCGGCGGTATCAATCACCGCTTTTCCCTGGGTGATGCCGTGCTGATCAAGGACAACCACATCGCCGCGGCGGGCGGCGTGCGCGCGGCGCTCGAACGCGCGAAGTCGCAGGCGGGACACATGCGGGTGATCGAGATCGAGGTCGACACGCTCGAGCAGCTGCGCGAGGCGCTGCCGCTGCAGCCGCACTGCATACTGCTCGACAACATGAGCCTAGAAACATTGCGCGAGGCCGTGAAGATCACCGCAGGTCGCGCGGTGCTCGAGGCTTCCGGCAACGTGAAACTCGCCACCATCGGCGAGATTTCGGCGACCGGCGTCGATTACATCTCGGTCGGCGCGCTGACCCATTCGTCGCGACGGCTGGATCTCGGGCTCGACGCGTCGTGACGGTGGCGTCGCTGCGCCTGCGATGAGGCCCGTAGCGGGACGCCCGCCTTAGCGGGACGCCCGCCGTATCGGGGCGCCCGCCGTATCGGGGCGCCCGCCTCAGGGTTCGTCGACGTCGTAGCCTCGTTCGCGCATCAAGGCCAGCACACCCCGGCGACCGAACAGCTCGGTGATCGGCACCACCGCGAGCGAGACGTCGTGCGTCTCGACCGATTCAACCGCGAGCTTGAACCAGGCCTCGTCGAACTGTTTGCGGATACCGGCGATTTTCGGGCTCTGCTGCAGTGCTTCCCAGCAGGTTTCCTGCTGATCGGTCGCGCTGCGCAATCGCAGCGCTTCGACATCGCCCACCGCCCAGGCTTCGGCGCGCCGCCGCGCCGCTTCCAGATCCTCTTCCATCCGCACGAGCGTGGAGCGCATGCATGAAAGCTCTGCCGCGCGCGAGATTTGCCCCACTTCGGCCAAAGCGCCCTTGGGGTCATCGATGAAGATTTTCGGCAGCACCACCGGCACTTTGCGTGACTTGGCGAGTTTTTCGACGCTGCGGCTCACGTTGTTGCGACTCGTCAGGCCGCTGCGCGAGACGGCCTCCCGCCACAGCTCGCCCGCGGCGAGCAGGGGGCGACGCTGCAACAGGCTGCGTTCGCGCGGTGCGTACTTGCTGCGCAGTGCTTCGAAACGCTCATAAAGGTCGGCTGGCAGGACCTGATCGAGCGTCTGCTTGTCCTCGTTGCCGCGCAGCTTGCGAAATTGCATGTAGAGTTGCACCGCCTTGATCGGTCCGATGTCGGCATCGACGTCGCTGCGCGCCGGAATCACCTGCTTGGCTCGCGCGAGGACGTTTTCGACCTCCCGGGAGCGCCACTCCATCTTTTTCGGCAACGGGCTGAGGGTACCCAAGATGTACAGCGTGTTTTCGCCGTGGCGAACTTTCCAGAGGCCGGGTCCGGCAAGTTCGCCGAAGATCGTGACTTCCTCGATCTCGGTGATGGGCTCGATCTCGCTGACGGGCTCGGTCGGGGTTTGTTCCGCCGGTGGATCTTCGCTTTGCGCGGCACCGACCTCGAGCGCAAACAGTGCGAGCAGCGCCAGAAGCGGCGCGGCGGCGATCGACGGGCGAGCGTTGCGCTGGGTCACGAAGTCTCTCCGGCATTGAATGTTGCAACAATTCTCTCGTAAATTAGCGCGTCAGATGAGTGCAGTCGATCACGAAGAATTTCGCATCGTTGCCCGGCCTGCCGAGGGGGTCTCCCTCCAGCAGCACGTGCTGCGCACCGACATCGCCGGCATGCCGCTCGAATGGATCGATTATCGCGAGGCGGCGCGGCTCTACCACCAAGAGCAGATCGCCTACACCTGCGGCACGCCGCTCTTTCAGCTCTACGGCGGCACCAACGCGTTGACGGGGCGACGGACGATACTCGAAGTCAATTCGATCGTCGCCACCGTGGGCCAGAGCGGCAATCCCGGCTATCTTCGCAACGACTACGTGCCGCCGCTCAATAATCAGACGCTGTTTCGCCGCGATGCATTTCTTTGTCTGTATTGCGGACAGCGCTTTACGACCCGCGACCTCTCGCGCGACCACGTTCGCCCGTTCAGTCAGGGCGGGCGCGATGTCTGGACCAACGTGGTCACCGCCTGCCGCCGCTGCAACAACTACAAGGCCTCACGCACCCCGGAGCAGGCCAAACTGCAGTTGCTCGCCGTGCCGTTCACGCCCACCTACGCGGAATACATCTTCCTCAAAGGCCGCCGCGTGCTCTTCGACCAGATGGAATATCTGTTGGCGCACTTCCCGCGCAGCAGCCCGCTGCATGGGCGCATTCGGCAGCTGATGTCCTGAGCGCTCAGCGAATTTTCTGGGCGGACAGTTCGCTGGGTCCGCGCCAGTTTGCGGTGCGTACCGTCGTCCCCTGCTGCCAAGTCACCTGCACGCTGCCATCGGCCCGGCCGGCAATCGCCGGCAACTGGGCGGTGGCACCGGCGGGCGCAGGCAGTTCGCTGATGGCGCCGAAGGTCGCGCCGCCATTACTCGAGGAGCGGGTGAATACGCGGCGGAGGCCATCCGCGAGCTTGGCATGCCAGAACACATGCAAGGTGTTGCCGGCGAGGGCGAGCACCGGGGCATCCGAAGTGATGGCACCGGGGTGGGTGAGTTCGGGTTTGGACCAGCTTGCGCCGCCATCGACCGAGCGTGTGAGGTAGACGCCGGGGATTTGCTCACCCCCCGTGTAGAAGGCGGCGATGAGGGTGTCGCCCGTGGCTACGACCTGCGTGGGTTTAAGCGGACAACCCTCGATCTCCCAGCGCGCGCCGACGACCGAGCGGCGTGGACCGAAAGTTCGTCCGCCATCCGTCGACACCATGACGACGCTGTCGCGGAATTTGCCCTCGATCTGACGCGAGCCGACGTAGAGACGACCCTCAGCGTCGACGAAGGCGGTCAATTGGCAGCACGGGCAGACATCGGCGGGCAGGATTTCGCGATCACGTTCGAAACTCAGCCCATCGTTGCGCGAGACCGCCATGAACACCTTGCCCGCATCGCCTTCTTTGGCCATATCGCGCGTGTCGATCCACAGCGCGTAAACATTGCCTTTGCCGTCGACCGCCATCGTGCCGAACACATGCGCGTGGGTGAGGCCGCCGTGCACGAAGTCGCTGGCGTCGGTCGTGGCCATTTCGTGCAGTCGCTGTGGCTTGGCGAAGCTGCGACCGCCGTCGGTGGAGCGGGTGTAGAGCGCGACTGCTTCGGGCTTGCCATTGGTCGGATTGACGTCGTTGCCCGGATAGAAAACATGCACGGTGCCGTTGCTGCCGACCACGATGCGCGGTTTGCTGACCGAAAAGCCCCAGACTTCGCCGGGTTTTTCGTTGATCTGCACGGGGCTCGAGAAGCGCTTGCCGCCATCGACGGAGCGCGCATAGAGAAGATTGGTGGCGGCGACGTGCGAGTGCCCGTATTTCGAGTGGTCGGCCGAGTGAGCCGCGGTGTTCTCGTCGATCCACACCATGTGCACGCTGCCATCGGGTCCGATGGAGATCTCCGGGCTCTGTGCCTTGTGCTCGGCACTGCTCACGAGCACGCCGTGTCCTGCGTGATCGGCGGCGCCGGTCTTCTGGGCCGGGCCGTGGTGATGGTTTGAATGATCTTGCGCACCGGCGACGGCAACCATCAACGCGGCGGCGAATGTGGCGACGGCAATTCTGACCATTTTGTTGTTCTCCTGATCGGACCCCGAGGTCACGATACCTCAAGCGCCGCGCTGGCTACAATGTGTCGTGCTTTACCTGATCGATGCGTCCGTCTACGTCTTCAGAGCCTATTACTCGATGCCGCCCGATATGGTGGATCGTGACGGCAACCCGGCGCATGCCCTGTTCGGATTCGCGCGTTTTCTCGGTGATCTCATCGAGCGGGCGCGACCGCGCTATCTCGCCGTGGCTTTCGACGAGAGCCTATCCTCGTCTTTTCGCAATCGCATCGATCCAACCTACAAGGCGAATCGGGAGCCGGCACCTGCCGACCTCAAGCTGCAGTTCGGACGCTGCCGCGAGTTCTGTCGTCATCTCGGCGTGGCGGAATTCGGCAGTGACGAGTTCGAGGCGGACGACATCATCGGTAGTTTGCATGCGCGCGCTCGTGCGGAGGGAGTGCCGGTGACCGTGGTGACCCGCGACAAGGATCTCGCGCAGCTGATCCGCGAGGGCGATGTCTACTGGAACTACACCGAGAACCTGCGTCTCGCCCATCACGAGATCGAGTCGCACTTCGGCGTGGCGCCCGAGCGCTATGCGGATTATCTCGCGCTCACCGGCGATGCCGTCGACAACATTCGTGGCGTTCCGGGCGTCGGCCCCAAAACTGCGGCCGCGCTGCTCAAAGATTTCGTTTCGCTCGAGGAGTTGTTCGATAATCTCGATGCCGTGGTCAGCCTGCCCGTGCGCGGCGCCGGAAAACTCCCCGAGAAACTGCTGCGTCACCGGGAGGATGCGTTCCATGCGCGTCGCCTGACCACCATCGTGCGCGACATGCCGCTCGCAGCGGATCGCCGGATACTGCAATGGCGCGCTCCCGATCTCGCCGCGCTCGGCGATTTCTTTGACCGTCATAATTTCGGGCCGATGCTGCGCCGGCAAAGCGAGCGGCTCGCGGCGCTCGCGACTCCAGCCGTGGGAGAAGGCGGGTGAACTGGCGATTTCTGCTGCCGCAGCGCTGGCCGATGTGGGCGGCGCTCGTGCTGCTGCGCGCGTTGGCGCGTCGCGATTATCCCGCGCTGCTGCGCTTCGGCATGCGGCTCGGCGAGCTCGCGCGCCGTCTGCCCTTGCCGCAGCGGCACGTGGTGCGGCGCAATCTCGAGCTTTGTTTTCCTGACATGGCGCCGGCTGACCGCGAGCGGCTGCTCGCGCAGCACTTTCGCGAGTCCGGCATCACGCTCGGCGAGACGGCGCTCGCCTGGTTTGCACCGCCCGAGCAACTCCTCAAGCTCGTCCACTTCGAGGGGCTCGAGGAAGTCGATCGTCTGGTGGCACAAGGACGCGGCGTGATTCTGCTTGCCGCGCATTTCACCACGCTCGAAATCGGCGCGCGGTTCGCAACGGCAGCGCGGCATGTTCATGCGGTCTACAAACCCTCCAAAGATCCCTTGTTGAGCGAGTTCTTCCGCCGTTATCGCGGCGCGGTCGCTGCCAGCATGATCGCGAGCGATGACATTCGTGCCATGGTGCGTGTGCTGAAGGCGGGCGGTGTGGTCTGGTACGCGCCGGATCAGGCTTTCCGCGCCAAGGGCGCGGAGTTGGTGCCGTTTTTCGGCATTCCGGTGGCGACCAACACGGCCACCTCGCGTCTCGCCCGGCTCACGGGCGCCGTGGTGTTGCCCTACTTTGTCGAGCGTTTGCCGGGCGAAGCAGGATATGTGGTCCGTATCGGCCCCGCCCTCGAGGATTTTCCGGGTGACAACAGCGTCACCGACACGCTTCGCCATCACGCCTTGATCGAAGCGGAGATCCGCCGCATTCCCGCGCAATATCTTTGGCTGCACAAGCGCTTCAAGGGAATCGGCGAGCACGCCCCGGATTACTATTCACGGAAGTGGCAGCAGACGCGGGGTGAAGCGACATGAGTGGCAACGACATCCGGTCCGTCCTCGATGAGCAGCGCAGCTTTCCTCCGCCCACTGAGTTCACCGCTGCCGCAGGTCTGAAGCCCGACGATCTCGCAGCCTTGCAGCGGCGCGCCGAGGCGGATCCGGTCGGCTATTGGGCGGAGCTCGCGCGCGCCGAGATTGCGTGGCAAAGGCTCTTCACCACCACGCTCGATGACAGCGCTGCACCCAATTACCGCTGGTTCAGCGACGGCGAGCTCAATGTCTCGTGGAACTGTCTCGATGTGCATCTCGCCGAGCACGGCCATCGTACGGCAATCATCTTCGAGGGCGAGCCTGGCGATCAGCGTCGGCTGAGTTATCGCGAGCTGCACGCCGAAGTCTGTCGCTTCGCCAACGCGCTGAAAGCCCGCGGCATCCGTCGCGGCGATCGGGTGGTGATCTATATGCCGCTCGTCCCCGAGGCGGTGATCGCGATGCAGGCTTGCGCGCGCATCGGTGCGATCCACTCGGTGGTATTCGGCGGTTTTTCCGCGCTCTCGCTCAAGGAACGCATCGAAGACGCTGGTGCGCGTTGCGTGATTACCGCCGATGGCGGTCATCGCGGCGGCCACATCATCGAACTGAAGGCCGCCACCGACAAGGCGCTCGCCGAGGGCTGTGTCACCGTGGATACGGTGTTCGTGCTGCGTCGGAGCGGTAAGCCGGTGCCGATGCAGTCAGGTCGCGATCTGTGGTGGCACGATGCCATCGCCGACATGTCCAAAGATTGCGAGCCAGAGTGGGTCGATGCCGAGCATCCGCTTTTTCTGCTCTACACCTCGGGCTCCACCGGTAGGCCCAAGGGTATCCAGCATTCGAGCGCGGGTTATCTGCTCGGCGCCAAGTTGACCAGCCGCTGGGTGTTCGATCTGCGACACGAGGATGTTTTCTGGTGTACGGCGGATGTCGGCTGGATCACCGGCCACAGCTATGTCGCCTATGGACCGCTCGCTGCCGGAGCCACGATCGTGATGTACGAGGGTGCGCCGACGTTTCCGGACGGCGGGCGGTTCTGGCGTATTTGCGAGCAGCACGGCGTCAGTATTTTTTACACGGCACCCACGGCGATCCGTGCGCTCATGAAACTCGGCGACGAGATTCCGGCGCAATACGACCTGTCAAAGATCAGATTGCTCGGCAGCGTCGGCGAGCCGATCAACCCCGAAGCCTGGATGTGGTACCACCGCATCATTGGCGGTGGACGCTGTCCCATCGTCGATACCTGGTGGCAGACCGAGACCGGCGCGATCATGATTTCTCCTGTTCCCGGTGTGACCGTCACGAAGCCCGGCTCTTGCACGCGCCCGCTGCCCGGAATCTTTGCGGATATCGTTGATGAGGAGGGGCACAGCGTGACCTCCGCCGATGCCGGCGGCTATCTTGTGATCCGCAAGCCCTGGCCGTCGATGCTGCGCACGATCTGGGGCGACAATGAGCGCTACCTCAAGACCTACTGGGAAAAATTCCAGCAGCGCTTCTATGTCGCCGGCGACAGTGCGCATCGCGATGTCGATGGCTGTTTCTGGATCATGGGACGGATCGATGACGTGCTGAACGTCGCGGGTCATCGTCTCGGCACCATGGAGATCGAGTCGGCGCTGGTGGCGCACCCGCGCATCGCCGAGGCGGCGGTGGTCGGTCGTCAGCATGAGATCAAGGGTGAGTCGGTTTTTGCCTTCGTGGTCTGCCGTGGCGCAAGACCCTCCGGCGACACCAAAGAATTCGAGAAGGAACTGCGCGACTGGGTCGCCGAACAGTTGGGTGCGATCGCCAAGCCCGACGACATCCGCTTCGCCGACAACCTGCCGAAGACGCGCTCTGGCAAGATCATGCGCCGCCTGCTGCGGGCGATTGCCCGCGGCGAACCGATCACTCAGGACATCAGCACGCTCGAGAATCCGGCGATCATCGATCAGCTGCGTGCAACGCCGCTACCGCCGTATCCGGAAAGTCGCTGAATACCGCATCGACGCCGAGCGCAGCGAAGGCGCGGTACTCGGCTGCCGGATCGCCGGCGTAATCGGCGGCGAGATGGATCGCCTCGTTGCGGAAAGTCCACGGATGCACTTCGAGACCCGCAGCGTGTGCGAGCTCGACGAAGCGGGTGGGCGCCGTGGTACGCCGGGTTTTCTCGGTTTTATCGGCGGGATCGGTGCTGCGCGAACCGATGAGGTGGCGCTTCCATGGACCTACGCCCTCAACATATTGGGCGAAGCGGGCAAAGGTTTGCGGATCGTTGAAGTCGCGCGGGATATCGCCTTGCGGATAGAGCTTGCAGCGTCCCGAGGCGCTCCACCCCGAAGGTGGTGCGACGCTGCCATCGTCGCGCAGACTGCCGCCATCCAGCAGCTGCACGAGGCGTACGCCGGTACGCTCGCGCAGCCAGCGCAGGTTGCCCGATTCGAATGACTGGATGAATACCGGCGCGCTGCGGGTGGTCCAGCCCGCGGTCTGCAACGCCGCGAGCAGGGCGGGCTCCAGCGGCAAGCCGAGTTCGCAGTGCCAGCTCGGGTGCTTGGTTTCAGGATAGATGCCGATCACCCGTCCGCGCGCCGTCGATTCGCGTTTGGCGAGTTCGATGATTTCTTCGAGCGTCGGTACGGTGTACAGCCCGTCGTATTCGCGCGATCGATCCGCACGCGGTTGCACGGCCCGCAGCGTGCGCAATTCGGCCAGCGTGAAATCGGTGGTGAACCATCCCGTCACTTCGACGCCATCGAGTTGCACCGTGCGTTTGCGGTCGGCGAACTGCGGCAATGATGCGACGTTGGTGGTTGCCGAGATATCCGGTTCGTGACGCGCGACGAGATGCCCGTCTTTGGTCGAGACGAGATCGGGCTCGATGAAATCCGCGCCCATGTCGATCGCCAGTCGATACGCCTCGAGCGTGTGCTCGGGGCGATATCCCGAAGCGCCACGATGGGCGATGACGAGCGGCGCTTTTGCAGAGGGCATGGCCGGATTCTGCACCTTGCTGGCGGTAGCCGGTACTGCCGCGCCAACGGCCATCAACGTGACCGACAGCCATCCGCATCGCAAGCGGGCAAGAACGCCGGAAGTTCGCATGGCGCCGCGCATGTTGCCGAGCATGCCGCGAGTCGATGACGCTTTGGTGACGGACTGCCCGGTGATCACCTCTAATTGTGTGCCGCAGTGGTCGACCCGACTAGCGCCTTGGCCAGAATGACGAAGCGCAGGTCCGGGCGCTTCGGTTCACCGAAGCGTGCATCACCGTAGGGAAACGGCGCGGTCTCCCCGGTGAGTGCGTAGCCGCGACGCTCGTACCAACCGATGAGTTCGAGCCGCTGCTCGATCACTGTCATGATCATGCGGCGAGTCTGCCATTGCCCGCAAACGAAGCGCTCGGCCGCGCCCAGCATCGCTTTGCCGAGGCCACCCGTCTGATGCGCGGGATCAATGGTCAACATGCCGAGGTAGGCCTCATCGCCTCGTCGCTCGAGCTGCACGCAGGCGAGTATGCGTTTATCCGCCTCGTGTACCAGCATTGCCCGGCCGCCTTCGCGATGGCCGTGCTCAATGAAATCGACAAGTGCGCGTGCATCGGTACGCTGACCGCCGAGCAGATCCGCTTCGGTGGTCCAGCCGCGACGGCTGCTGTCGCCGCGGTAAGCGGAATTGACGAGGGTCGTGAGCGCGGGCGCATCAACGACGCCCGCCATTCGGGTGATGAATTCCATTCGTGCATGTTCCCGCGCGTGGCGAGCGCGGGTCAATCGATGGCGAGGCGGCCCCGCGTCTCGGCGAGCTGTGCCATGCCGATGCGCAACTCGAGCCGGCGATTGAATTCCTCCGCGCCGAAGGCCCGTTGCGCAAGCACGTTCATCGGGTCGGTACGATAGCCGATCTCCCGTACATAATGGTCGTAGTTCTGCTGCGCGAGTCGTTCGCTTTGCGGTAGCGGCGCTTGATCGGCTTCATCCAGCCAGCCGAACCAGCGATCGACGAATTCCTGCAGATAGGTTTCGCAGGCGCCAATGTTCTCGTCGGTGAGTTCGCCCATCACGCTCGTACAGACCGGCGACATCAACCCGCGCAAATAGGTGCCGTGGCTCCAGTTCCAGGTGAAATTCGGCTGACCACGAAAACGGATGGCACTCGCATTGGCCGGTTCGTAGTACTGGTTCACGTAATCGAGATTGGTACGCAGATCGACCCGCGGCGTGTAGTCGGCATAAAAGAAAAGCTTCGGCACCGTGCCAAAGATGATCACCAGATGCGGCACGCGGTTCTGCTGTGACAAGAACACGGTGGCGTTCATGTCGAGCAGACTCGCCCGGCGGTTGCCGAGCCAGGAGTGCACCAGCCACTCGACTCGAGGTCCCGACCAAGCGTTGAACGACCCCTCCATCGACTTGTCGAGCGAGGTGAAGTACTCGTGGCCCAGCGTCGAGGGATGTCGTGTCACCGCGAACCGTGCCTTGACGCGTTCGACGATGCCCGAGTGGATGCCCCAACAGCGCTCCCAGGCACGACTGACGTCCACGTTCGGTTGTTCCGCCAGGAACTCCGTGATGGTCTTGATATCGAGTTTGGTATCCGCCACGTTCGCTGCTCCCCGTTGTATTGCGCACGGTCGGTTCGCCGTGTGCGAGTTGTTCTGCTAGCCTCGGCGTCATGGATCCCCGGCGCCGCAACTTCATCGTCGCAGCGGGCGCTGCGACCGCCCTGCCTTTCATTGCCTCGTGTTCACGTGGTGGCGAGGTGGCGCGACCCACGGGGGTGCCGCTCAGCCCGTTCGATGGCGACAGCACCGCAGAGCAGGTGACCGCGGGCATCGACCTCGCTGGCAAGACGGCGCTCGTGACCGGGGCGACTTCGGGTCTTGGCCTCGAGACTCTGCGCGTGCTCGCGCTACGCGGTGCTCACGTGATCGCGAGTGGCCGTACGCTCGAGAAGGCGAAGGCCGCCTGCGAGTCGGTGCAGGGCCGCACTACACCGATCGCCCTCGAGCTCGAGCGCTGGGACAGCGTGACTGCCGCCGCCGATCTTGTACGCACGCTTGGCATGCCGATCGACATGCTGGTCTGCAACGCCGGAATCATGGCGCTGCCGCAACTCGAGCAGGTCTATGGTCTCGAGAAACAGTTCGCGGTGAATCATCTCGGACACTTCGTGCTCGTCAATCGTTTGCTGCCGCAGGTCATCGCTGCACCGCAGGGGCGAGTGGTCGTCGTTTCGAGCGGCGGATACCAGTGGGCGCCTGCCGCGGGCATCGAGTTCGACAATCTCTCGGGCGAGCGGGACTACGACCCGAACAAGATGTATGGCCAATCGAAGCTCGCCAACGGACTGTTTTCTTTGGAGCTCGCGCGACGACTGCGCGATGCAGGTTCGTCAGCGACTTCGAACTCGCTGCACCCGGGCGTGATCAACACTAATCTCGGCCGACACTTCGACGAGTGGAAACTCCTGCTGAGCAAGCTGATCGGCTGGACCTTCATGAAATCGATCCCTGCCGGGGCGGCGACCTCGTGCTATCTCGCCACGGCGCCGGCGCTTGCCACGATCAGCGGCTACTATTTCGAAGATTGCAATCCAGTCGTCCCGAAACCCGGCAAGCATATGGATGACGCCATGCTGGCGCGTCGGCTTTGGGACGAATCCACACGAATCACCGCGGAGTACCTCGCATGACCTCGACCGCACGCTTGTTCACCACGCTGCGCCACGTTCGCCGTGCGGCGCTGCTGGTCGCCCTGGTCGGTCTCGCGTCCTTGACCGCGTCGGCCGCTGAGGAGATTCCGGCGCTCGCGGCACGCGCGCAGTCGGCTTATTTTTCGGGTGATGCAGCCGAGCTTGCCAAGCTGGCCGCCACCACCGCGCCGTGGGCCAAGTCGACGAATCCACGCGAGCTCTATGCACAGGCCTACGTGGAGTTCCGCGTGCTGCAACTCGCGATCGCCGCCAAACGCAACAAAGACGCCGAAAAAGCCGGCGAAGCCTGCGTTGACGCGCTCGCCGCCGCGGTAAAGCGCGACCCCCAGTTCGCCGAGGCACATGCCCTGCAATCGGCTTGCTACGGCTATCTCGCCAATCTCGGTGGCATGGGCGCGATACGCAATGGCTCGCGTAGCGGCAAGAGTATGGAAGCCGCGCTCGCCATCGACGCCAAAAGCCCCCGCATTTTATTGGTCGACGGTTTCGGCGTGTACTTCCGGCCGAAGTTCGTCGGCGGTGACAAGGCCAAGGGCTGCGCGCGATTCCGCGAGGCTGCAGCCGGCTTTGATGCCTATGGCGCCGCCGGCAACGGCGGCGCAGGCGGCATCGCCTGGGGCGCACCGGAAGCCCACTATTGGGCAGGACGCTGTGCACGCGACGCGGGCGATGCCGCGACGGCACGCAAATATTTTGAGCGTGCGCTCGCGTTGGCGTCCGATTTTTCGGCTGCCCGCAAGGCGCTTGCCCGCTAGAACACCCCGGCGGCGAGTCCCGCAGCCAGCGTCGCGCCGAGCTCGCGGCAGCGCGCAAGTGCCTCGTCATCGGGCGTGCCGATGACAATCACTGGCGCGGCGATCGAGCGCCAACGAAAACCTGCGACGATGCGCTCGACGGCGGTACATGTACCCCGTCCATCGTTACCGGCGCTGACGAACAGGCCCCAGGGCTTGCCCTCGGTGCGGTGCTCGCAGGGATAAAAGCTGCGGTCGAAGAAATCCTTGAGTGCGCCGGACATGTAACCAAAGTGCTCGGGCGTGCCCAGCAAGAGTCCGTCGGCCCACAGTACATCGTCTGCCGCAGCCTGCAGCGCCGGTCTCTGCCGCAATTCCACCGACTCGTTACTGTCGATGATTCCTGCGGCGACCGCCTCGCGCAGCAGTTCGGTGCGTCCGCCCGGATGGCCCCCGTAGACGATCAAAATGCGCCGAGTCATCGCCGCGCGTCTCCTCGGTTGGCGTCGAGCTGTGCGAACCAATGCAGGGTGACATCGCGCCGCTGCAGTCGATTGACCGCAAGCACCGCCAAGGCCGCGAACAGACCGCCGACACCCGCAAGCGCCATGTCGCGGTGCGCATCCCACTCATCGCCTTGCGTGCCGAGAAATGCGGCGCCGAGATCGCCACCATAGACCACCACGGCGCCCCACTCGATGAGCTCGTAAAGCAGCGAGGTCGACATGACGAGATCGAGCGGCAGGAAATAACTCCAGAACCCGCGCACGCCTGCGGAGCGCATGAGTAGTTCACGAAAGGGCAGCAGCAACAGCGCACCGTAAGCGAGATGCACGAGACGATCGTAGTGGTTGCGGCGCAGGCCGAACGCGTCGTTCAAGGAATAGCCGCTGAGGGTGCGCAGCGCGTCGTCGTAGGGTACGAGCGAGTAGGTGAAATGGGCGCCGATCGCATGCAGACAAAAGAAAGCGAACAACAGTGAATAGGATGCGGTGGAGAGGGGCAGCGCGCGGCGGGTGAACCAAAGAAAGAGGGCGCCCAGCACCAGCAGCGTGTTTTCGAGCACCCAAGTATCGCGCTCAAGCGGCGAGATGGCGAGCGCTGTCCAAAGCACCCCGAAAACAGCCACCAGCGTGACAAGAAAGGAACGTCTTGACATGGGCGGAGTGTAACGCCGCGCGCCACGGATGAGCGCAGCGTGGCCGCACGTAGCGGAATCGCCGCGGACGGCTGCCGGTTACCGCGTCTGCATCCTATGCTGTACGCATGTCGGGACGGGATCTTTGTCGATTGATGCGGCATTCAGGCGGGCTGACGACGGCGTTTTTGGCTGCCATTTTTCTTTGTGGGTCGACAATGCCCGTTGCACGGGCGGCTGCGGGCGCGCAAGAGGCATCCAAATCGATCGTAGTGCCGCGACTCGAGTCCCGCATCAAGCTCGACGGTCGAATCGATGAGCTCGAGTGGGCGAGCGCCGCGCGCATCACCGACTTCGAGCAGTACGCCCCGGGCAGTGGCGAACCGCCGACGGAGCCGACCGAGTTTCTGGTGGCGATGGACGAGGACAATCTTTACGTCGCGGCGCGCTTCGGCGACGCTGATCCTGCCGGTATCAAGCGCTCGCAGCTCGTGCAAGGCCAGGCCGTCTTCAATGACGACTATGCGCAGATTTTGCTCGATACCTTCAACGATCAGCGCACGGGCTATATCTTTTACGTCAATCCCAACGGCGTGCAGCGCGATGGTCTGCTGCTCGGCGGGACGTCCTTCAACATGGACTGGGACGGCATCTGGCAGGCGGCGGCGGCCATAAACGATGGTGGCTGGGCCGCCGAGTTCGCAATCCCCTTCAAGACGCTCGCCTTCGATCGCAATGGTGATGTCTGGGGCATCAACTTCATTCGCTCGATCCGGCGCAAGCGCGAGGATGTCGCATGGCGACAGCAGGATCGTCGCGTGACCCTCGATGTGAGCGGCGAGCTGCGCGGCATGAGCGGTCGCGATCAGGGTGTGGGACTCGATCTCGTTCCCTCGGCTTCGCTCAGCGAACGCGAGCGTTTCGCCCTGAACGAATCGAGTGTGATCGCCAAACCGTCGCTCGATGCGTTCTGGCGCATTACTCCGTCGCTGGGCGGTGCACTCACCCTCAATACCGACTTCTCGGCGACCGACGTCGATGATCGGCAGGTCAATCTCACCCGCTTCTCGCTATTTTTTCCGGAGAAGCGCGACTTCTTTCTCGAGGACAGCGAGATTTTCGAGTTCGGCGGCTTGACGCAGAATGCGCGGCCTTTTTTCTCGCGCACCATCGGCCTCTCGGCGAGCGGCCAACCGATCGATCTGCAGGCAGGCGCACGGTTGACCGGCAAGGTCGGTCGCTACTCGCTCGGCATGTTGGCGGCACGACAGGACGAGTATGACTCGCTCGCGGCGCAGAACGTTTTCGTCGCGCGCGGTTATCGCAGCTTCGGCGAACAATCGACGATCGGCGGGATCCTCACCGCCGGTGATCCGACGACCGGCAGTGACAGCAAACTCTATGGCATCGATTTGGCGCTGCGTGATCAGCGCCGCTTCGGTGGTTTTGTCGAGGCGAGGGCGTGGCTGCAGGAGTCCATGACACCGGGCCGCACGGGCGATGAGTCGGCCTGGGGTGTATCGGTGGCCTGGCCGAACGATCGCATCGATGCGCTCGCGAGCTACAGCGAGATCGGTCGCGATTATCGGCCGGCCCTCGGGTTTGCCAATCGAACCGGCATCGCCGAGCGCTACGGCAAGTATCGCTACCGTCATCGCTTCGCGCGTGGCAGTGCCTTGCGCAGCTGGCTCTCCGGGGTCGAGGCGCGACAGATCGAGGATGATGCGGGCCGACTCGAGTCGCGCGCGGTGGTGCTGACCCCTTTTTCCCTCGACACCCAGCCAGGCGATCTGCTCTCGCTCGATGTGGCGCGCTACACCGAAGAGCTGCGTCGCCCATTCCTACTGCCCGGCGCCGTGGCGGTGCCGATCGGTCGCTACGAATTCGATCGAGCGCGTCTCTACGGCCAGACTGCGGGCTTTCGCAACGTGAGTTTCACCTGGGATTTAGAAACCGGCGATTTCTATGATGGCGAGCGTCGCGATGTGCGCGTGGGGCTCAATTGGCGACCCAATCGCAACTGGTCGCTCGGCAGCCTGGTGCAGACCAATGAAATCGAACTGCCGCGCGGCAGGTTCACGACCCGTGTTTATTCGCTGAATGCCAATTACGCCTTCAATGTGCGTTGGGCATGGCTCAACGTCACCCAATACGACAACGTGTCGCGTCGCGTGGGCCTGAACAGTCGACTGCGCTGGTGGCCGACACCGGGGCAGATTGCCTATCTTGTGGTCAACTACGACTGGCGTGAGGATGCCGCCGGCAATTTTCAGCCCTTTATCGCCGAGACCACCGTCAAGCTGACCTGGACCTTCAGGTACTGAGTGCTCAGTTTTTCTCGACGGTGTAGACGATCTCCGCGCTCGCTTCCTTGCCGGCTTCGGTACGCAGCGTCCAGCGATCATTGATGCTGTAGCGCAGTTTAAGCGTATTGATCGCCTCCGCGAGCGAAACGCCATAGCTCACGTAGAGCCGGCTCGACAGGTACTTGCCGAAGACCAGCGAGGTTTCATTGGCGAGGTTCTGCTCGATGCCGACATCCTCGATGCCGATGCGTTGACCGAGCTGCTGCGCGAGGATGGCGCCGCCTTGTGCGAGCAGGGCGTCCCGACCGCTGTTGGCGAGCGTGCTGTTCTGCGCCGACTCGAGCGTGCCCCCGGCGAGAATGAGCGAAACCACCTGGGATTGCGGCAGCGAGGGTTCCGAGAAGAACGTCATGCGCGGTTCGCGCAGCGTGCCGCGCACGTTGACACCCGCCCGCACGTCCGGGAATTCTTTGGTGGCGCGTAGATCAACACCGGGATCGGCGAGCAGGCCACCAGAGAAGATCAGTCGGCCGCGCTCGATGTCGAGGCGTCGACCGAGTGCCGCGTATTTGCCCTCGGCGATACCGAGTTCGCCGGTGCCGCGGCTGGTCCCGTCGGCGGCCGTGACGACATTGAGCATGCCGGCGAGCCGCCCGGAGAGACCGAAGCTGTCGAGCGTGACGCGCTCGCCAAGTGTCAGGCGCAGATTGCTCGAAACGCGGAAACTCGCTGCGGGATCGCGCGGCTCCTCGCCCACGAGCACTTCGTCGTCCGAGGTCAGCACCGCACCCGTCAGGTCTGCCGGTACGATGCGCGCGGTCGGAATCAGCACGCTGCCGCTCGCGCTCAGGTTACGACCGTCGACCCGGAAACGCAGATCCGGCGAGGCCTCGATGCGTGCCTCGGGTACATCGATCACCGTGAGATTCTCGCCCTTGATACGCAGTTCGCCGAAGGGTTGCCCGCGCGTCCAGGTCAGCTCCGCGTCGGCGGCGATGCTGCCGCGGCCGGCACGCGCGGTGGAGGCGAGCACGAAGCCGTTGTCGAGCAGCCTTGCCTCGGCACTGATGTCACGTAGTGCGAGGTTGATCTGGTAGAAATCGAGCTCGCCGTTTTCGAGTCGCAGCACACCGTTGACGAGCGGCGTGCCGAGCGTGCCGCCGACCACGAGATCGAGCGACAGATCACCCGCCGAGCGATCGATCTCCGGCAGGTAAAAATAGAGCAGGGCAAGCGCAGTCGAATCGGCGCGCAGCGTGGCGACCAGTGGCATATCGCGCCAGCCCGCGCTATCGCGCAGTCCCGCTGTCGCCGCGTCGGCCGCTGCCGTTGAGGTCGCCGCAGCTGTGACTGTCGGCGGCAGCGTCGCCCGCAGGACACCACGGGCGCGTCCACGTTCGCCCGCTGCGATATCGAGATTTCCGCTGATGCCCTGAGCATCCGACTCGAACACCAGTGAACCCGAACCGAGCGGAATCAGTTCTTCCTTGCCGCCCGCGCGTTGCCAGCGCAGTCGTGCGCCGGCAAATTCCGCGCTCAATTTGCCTTGCGGGGGACCCGCCGCCGAGCCGCGCAATGCGGCAACGGCACTCAACGAACCCTCGTAGCGTGCGCGGGTTGCAGGATTCGGCAGCACGCTCGCGAGCGGCAGCTTGGCGATCGCCGCATCGAGATTCCAGGTATCGCCGCGCCGCGCGCCAGAGCCGCAGAGTGTGGCTTGGTCGGTGAGCGGCGACTCCCGACTGCCGCGCAAACAGAACGGCTCGACCGCGATCGAGTCGGTGGTCAGCAGCAGATCGAGTGGGGCATCGAGGGCGAGTGCGATCTCGTCCGGCAGACGCAGACCGAGCGTGTTCCAGCGCTGCTGCCAGCCCTCGCTCGCGAAGCTGCCCTCGCCGCGTGCTGCCAAAGCCAGCTCAGTGCCACTGACATCGATCGCGAGCGTATGCCGCCCCGCGGTGCCGGCGACACCGAGCAACAATCGATCGGCTGCGCGACCGGCAAATTGAAGTGCCGTGGCGTCGACTTGCGCCCGCGCCGTGGCGTTCGCGCCGCCTTGCGGGTCGAGGTCGATATCGGCGGCGAGTCGGCCGACGAGCAGATCGCCCAGCGCCAGATCGCGTCCTTCGGCTTCGAGACGAATCAGCATCGAGGCGGGCGTACCGCGCAAGCGACCCGTCGCGCGTAATCTGCCTCGACCGCCTTCGACGAGCACGCCGAGATCGCTGGCCTCGATACGGAAGTCGAGATCGTTGCGTCGCGGCGAGAGCGAGCCATCGAGCGCCAAACGCAACCCGCCGGCGGTGAGGTCCACTTTTTCGAAGCGCAAATTACTGCCTGCGAGAGAGAGGCGACCGCTACCGCGCGCGGGCGCACCGCGCAACTCACCGCCGATTTTTTTGATCTCCACATCGATCGTGCTGTCTGCAGCAAAGCCGCGACCGCGGGCGTCCAGCTCGAAGTCGAGTTTGCCTTGCAGACCGGATCGATATTGTCCTGGATTGAGGCCGCTTACCGCTCCAGCGAGGCGCCAGCGCTGCGTGTCTCGCCATTCGACTTCGCCGGTCAGATTGCCGGTGCCCGCGAGCGCCTCGACCTCGACTCGGGACAGCAGCAGCCGCCCCGGCTGCAGCGTCGCCGCGAGCGCGGCCTGCAGCACGGGTAGCGCGCCGATCTTTGCATCGCCCTGAACGGTCAGGTCGTAGGGTCCGGAACCCGCGAGTGTGAAGCGTGCTCGCTCGCTGCGAAAAGGCGGCGTGACGTCGGCGAGCGGCCAGCGCAGCTGTTGCCAGTTGCCCGCGAGCTCGAGCTGCAAGCCAGTTTCGGTGCCGGTGA
>JBILGD010000162.1:0-3926 GCA_044351225.1 Steroidobacteraceae bacterium | reverse complement strand
CTGCCCACCGTGAGATGCGGTGTCAACGCCGTCATCGGATCCTGGAACACCATGGCGATGTCCTTGCCGCGCAATTCATTGAAGGTGCGGCGGCTTGCGCCGACGAGTTCGCGTCCCTGAAAACGCACTGATCCCGATACCGCAGCGTCCGCCGACAACAGACCGGCAATGGCGAGACAAGTCTGGGTCTTGCCCGAACCCGATTCGCCGACGATGCCGAGGCAACGTCCGCGCTCTAGCTCGAAAGAGACGTCGTTCACCGCACATACACGGCCACGTCGTGTCTGGTAACTCACGGACAGCGAAGCGACTTCAAGCAGGCTCACCGCGCAACTCCCGCGAGGGCGAGTTGCCGACGCAATGAACGACCCACGAGCAGCGCCGGCAGCATGGCCAGCGCACCGATGAAGAAGGGCGCATCGAAACCGAAACCGGCATACAGGGTCCCGGAGATCGCCGCGCCGATAAAGCGCGCGAGCGCCGCACTCGATTGCAGAGCGCCCAGCACACCACCGCGCGCCGCATCGCCCACCGCCTGAGTCAACAAAGATTGCAGACTGGTGGCAAACACGGCGGTCGCCAGCGCGGAAAAGGTCATCGCCAGAATCACGGTCGCAAGGTCGAAACTCAAACCCAATCCCAGCCAACTGATGGCGTATGCCGCGATGCCGACCGAAACCAAGCGCCTTTCGCCGATCCCCGCCGCTAGCCGCCCAGCGCCCAGCAACTGAACTGCCGCCACCATCAAGCCATGCACTGCGATCACCATACCGATGGTGAACATGTCGAAACCGTGCTTGTCGTGCATCCACAAAGCAAACAAGGTCTCGCGTACCGCCGAGAACACGATCACCAGTACCGACAACACGAGTGCCAACCGCACAACGGGAGGCTGCTCGCGAGAGGGTTGCTGCAGGCGATCATCCTCGCGACGAGCCTCGTGGTCCTCGGCCCGGCGAGCCGCAAAGCGCGGACTCTCCGGCAGTAACCACAGGATCGACAGGCAGGACACGAGCGACAATAGGCCGGCTGCCAATGCAGGCGCGTACAGATTGGCAGCGTCGGGGTCGACGGGTCCAGCGAGTAGCGCACCAATCAATGGACCAAAGGTGAGGCCAAGCGCGAATGCCGCCGAGATCCGTGCGAGCGTAGCCGTACGCTCGCCGGGACGGGACAAATCGGAGGCATAGGCATAAGCCGCCGACAAATTGCCGGAGGTGAAGCCCGAGATGATGCGCGAAACCGCCAGCAGGACGACACTGTCGGCAAACGCGAGCAGTGCATAGGCGCAAGCATGGCCCGCCATGCTGAAGAGCAGGATGGGTCGACGACCGTGACGGTCACTCAAACGACCGAGGATGGGCGCACCGATGAACTGGAATAGCGCGTGCAACGAGATCACCAGGGTCAGCCACTCAGCCGACAGACCGAGCCGAACGCCATAAAACGGGATGAGGGGCAGCAAAATGCCGAAACCGAGCAGATCGACGAACACGACACCGAACAACACGACGAGGCGTCGTTTCGCATCGACGGGCGGTTGGGTGTTGTCGAACGCGCGGTCGCTCATGGGTCTCCGGCCCGGCACGCAAGCCGGTCTGGTTTTTATTTGTATTATTCATAATACTATTTAAATGGCGCAGGAATCCTCGCCCCATCCGCTCTTTCCCCACCAGTCGGCCGATGAACGGGCGCGTCACGGTTTTCTCGTGGAATTCAAGCGGCTGCTGGGTTCGCGTTACCGCGAGGGGATTCGCCGGTCCTACGAAAAAACCGTCCTGCCGGATTTCTTGGCCCAAGAAGGTCGCGCGCCGCAGACTCGCGCGGAAGCCAAGGCACTGCTGCACCGGGACAAATACTTTCGCCTGTGGACGGCGTTGTCGCGGGCGCAGCATCAAGGGTACGTCGACTCGACCGGCGCCTGTGTCGAACGTCAAGCCGCGACACTGAGCGCGGTAGCGCGGGCTGTGGCCCGCTCGACATCACGCGGCTCCCTGCGTCTCGATCCCTCGCTCATCATCCCTGCTTATCAGTCCGAGCTCGATGTGCACTGTGTGCCCGGCGGTTATTTTGTCGAGCTTGCTGCGGATGACGTGTATGCGGGCGCGCGTTATGAACTCGGCATCACCCTGTTCACGCTCGGCGCCCATGGTTACATGAACGACTCGAAAGGTATCGCGGGGGTAAATTTCCTGCGCCAGCGTTTTCCGCAATTCGCGCCGCAACGCATTCTCGATTTAGGTTGTACCGCGGGAAACTCAACGCTGCCCTACGTCGATGCCTGGCCCGAAGCCGAAGTACACGGTATCGATCTTTCGGCGCCCTGTCTGCGCTATGCCCATGCGCGCAGCGAGCTGCTCGGGCGCGCCGTTCACTACTCGCAGCAGAACGCCGAAAGCACCGATTTTCCAGAGGGTCACTTCGATCTCGTGGTTTCGCACATCGTGCTGCACGAGTTGTCGGCCGAGGCGCTGCCGCGGGTTTTCGCGGAGTGTCGCCGCTTGCTGCGGCCCGGCGGCGTCATGCTGCATGTCGAAGTGCCGGTTCGGTATTCGCGGCTCGACGCCTTCGAGCAGGCGCTGTCGGACTGGGATACGGACTTCAACAACGAGCCTTTCTGGGAAGGTTTGCACGCGACCGACCTTGCCGCGGTGGCGCGTCAAGCCGGTTTTTCCACCGCAGAAATCTTTGATGCCGATCTTGATCCGGCGCTGATGGCATTCATCAATCGCCAACCGTGGATGGCATTCGGCGCACGCCTCGCGGAGAGTAACGGTCAATGAGCAAAACACGACCCCGCGTTGCCCGCGGTCCGCAGCCTCAATTGCTGTCGTCGTCCTACGAAGACAAGCTGCTGCGCATGGTGATGACGCTCGCCACCGAGCTCGCAGTGACGCGCGAGCGGACCGAGGCCCTCGAAACTGCCTGTCGCAAAGCCGGTATCGACGTCGATGCCGTGCTCGATGACACCTCGCACGTCACCCATGCCACCCGTGCCGAACGCCACCGCGAACTTGCGGGGCGCCTGCTGCAGATCCTCGAGGAGCCTTCATGAGCCGGCCCTATATCGAACCCTAAGTCGACACCAGCGTCGAATTCCGTCGTCTGACTCTGCCGGGTTTCCCGCGCGGCACCCACTACAAGACGCTGAGTGTCGATCCGGCCAACGGAGCGTGCTCGCTCGTAGGCCGCTTCGAGTCCGGGTGGAAGCGACCCGCGGGCGTCAGCCTGCCACCGATGGAAGTCTCGCGCGATGCGCGTGCACTATGAGGCGAGTCGCGCGGAGCTCGTCGAACTCAATGCCTACGATGATCTGCAATGGGTCTCCGGCACGCGCATGCCGGCTGTCGCACCCGGATGTTTTGTCAAGATTCTGCGGCTCGATCCCATGACCAAGGCGTACACCTTTCTCTATTGCATGACGCCCAATTTTTGGCAGGACAACATCAGTTATCACGATTGTGCCGATCTCTTCAAGTGGGTCGATACCCGCGGCCTAGGCTGCCGCTTCGCTGCTCGGCGGGCGCAGCGGTACCGCCTTGTGCACCCAGTTGGAGGGGTCAGCACGCCGCGCCGGCGACGGAATCACGAGTACCCGACGCTGTTGCTCAGCGAGCATCTGCTCGACGTCGATCTCCCAGCCCTTCTGCGCCCATTCGCGTACTTTGCTGCGGAACTGGAACTCCATGCCATCGGTTTCGGTGAGGAATTCTTCGGTTGCCGAGGTAGGCGGCAAGACCGGTCGGATTGCCTCGACCACAACGGTGTCTTCGTGCACCGCTTTCATGATGCCCGCCAGTCGTTCTTCATCCTGTGCCGGATCGAGCAGGAAGTTGCGCGCCTGTACGCCGAAGGTACGGGTGTGGAAAGGATCGATCGGCACTTTGACCGAGAATGTGATGATCGACATGCCTTCCTGAAAGACC
>JBILGD010000161.1:0-3944 GCA_044351225.1 Steroidobacteraceae bacterium | reverse complement strand
TTTTTTCTACTTTAAAATGATTTATTAAAATAAATTACCTTTTTCAATCCACGATTACAAACATTATTCCCGTGCTGGTCTTGCCGGGTTGACCACCCCAAGGAAAACTGGGCGCTTCCGAAAGCCGCTTTTTCCTGGAGCATCCATGAACCGCAATCGTTCCCTGCATCGCATCGGCGCCGGTGTCAGTCTCGCCAGCTTGGTGGCTGGCCTGACCGGTTTGCCGAACGCGTCCGCCCAATCGGCCGCAGCCGCTCTCGATGAGGTCGTTGTCACTGCACGCAAACGCGAGGAGAGTCTGCAAGACATCCCGATCGCGATATCCGCCGTCACGGCCGAACAACTTGAAGAGCGCGGCATAACCAAACTCGAAGATCTCACGCTGCAAGTTGCGGGCGTTCAGTACCACTCGCTCGGTCTCGCGATCCCGGGCCGGGTCAATTCATCGATCCGTTTTCGCGGCATGGACGTCAATAGCCAGGTTCCGACATTTCAGCTCGGCACGTTGTTTGTAGATGGCGTCTACGTGCTCGGCGGCACTCACTCCATCCCGCTCGATGACATCGAGCGCGTCGAAGTCGTAAAAGGTCCGCAATCCGCCTACTTCGGGCGCAACACCTTCGGCGGCGCCATCAATTACATCTCCAAACAGCCGTCACTGACGGAGCTGCAAGGTGAGATAAAAATTCTCGCTGCCAACTACGACGAACGCGACGTATCGGGTGCTCTCAACCTGCCCATCATCAGCGACAAACTCGCCATTCGCGTCGGCGGTCGAATTTTCGAGACCGGCGGGATGTGGACAGCATCCGATGGCGGCAGGCTCGGAGCGCAGAGCACTGACTCTTATCAGGTCGCCTTGCGTGCCAAGCCGGTGGATGGCCTTGAGATGACTCTGCGCTATTTCAATGGCCGTGATGAAGATGGCCCCGCGGCAGGCGGTGCGATTCCCGGTCGCTTCAACGATTCATGTAACCGCGCGCCGGTGACTATCGGCGGACAGACGGTGAAGGTCGGCTGGTTTTGCGGTGATGTCCCCGAGCAAGGCAAAGCTATCTCGGTGCTCGGGACCACCAGAATCATTGACAGTAACACCCAGGCCTTTTCATCGCGCTCGTTGCCTGCGACTGGCAACCCGAACTATCTGCTCGAACAATACATAAGACGCCCGCTGCCCACCGCGATCGCCGGCAAAGTACCGACCGTCAATGGCATCGAACTGAAGCGCGAGGTTGAACGCGTCTCGGCTCGGATCGCATACGAGTTCAATGATGGCTGGTCAATCGAGGCTTTGGGTGGTGACAACACCCTGCGCGCCAACTGGGTACGTGATTTCAACTTCACCGCCTTTGACAATGCTTATTCGCGCGACCCGCAATACTCGACGGATCGCTCATGGGAACTGCGGCTCAGTTCGCCGCAGACTGACCGGCTTCGCTGGCAGCTTGGTTACAACAACTACGAGCAGCGTTTTGTGTCGGCGGCTACCGGTGGGGACTCGCTCTTTCTTTGCGTGGATTCGACTCCCGGCGTGACGATCGGCACCTGCCGACCGAACACGACGACGCAGCCCGGGTTTTCCTTCTTTGCAAACTCGCTGGGAAACACGGACGCCGTCGAGACACAGGGATACTTCGCAGGCGCGACGTATGATGTTTCGGATACCTGGGCAATTAGCGCGGAAGGTCGTTACCAGAAAGACAGTTTCAAGCGCGGCACGACTACTTTCCAGAACATCGCGGGAAACAAGTTCCTGCCTCGTGTCATTGTGCAATGGAAGCCGAACGAGCAGACCAATGTCTATGCGTCATATTCACTCGGCTTGCTGCAAGGCGAACTCAACCAGTTGGTAATTGACGCTGATGCACGAGAGCGCGCGCAGTTCGAAGCGCTGGGCTCGCCTGGCGCTGTGCCGCAGGAGGAGCTTGCCAGCTACGAAGTCGGCTTGAAGCAGGCTTTTTTGGACGGACGATTCGTCGTCAACTCGGCGTTTTACTATGGCGACTGGACCAATAAAAAGGTTCGTCAGGTCGTCTCCGTCAATTTCACCTGCGGTGATTTTCCGGTACCGATGGGATCAGCGGGTTGTCGCCCGCAAATCGGCGAAGGCGCCCAAGGTGAACCGGCGCGTAACCCGAACGGTACTCCGGTGTTCAGCAACTCCAGCGTCGTGTCGGCGTACGATGCGAAGATCTGGGGTGCGGAGTTCGAGTGGGCCGCCACGCCGACAGAAAATCTCCGCTTGGGTGGCGCGCTGACTTGGGCCAAAAGCGAAATGAAGGAAGGTATCTTCAATACCATCAGTCAGATCGCTGGTACGAACAACATCAAAGGCAAGGCGAACCCTCGTTTCCCCGAGTGGTCAGGCTCGATCAACGGCGAGTACACCTCACGTCTGACCGAGACGTGGAACTGGTTTGCACGCGGTGACGCGGCGTTTTTCGGCAAGACGTACGTTGATCTCGACAATCTCGCGCAATGCAAAGGCTACACGCTCGCCAATGCCGGCGTAGGCGCGAGTAACGGCAATACCCGCGTCGAACTCTTCGTGCGCAACTTGTTCGATGACGACAGCTGGGCTGCGTGTGCGCGCTTTCTCGAATTCGATCTGCCGCAGGACGGTGCGGGCAATCCAAACACCTACATGACGGTGATTGTCGCCCCGCAACTCAAGCGACAGATCGGCTTGCGAGCGTCGTACAAATTCTGAGCGAGTCGTGCCAATCGAGGATCGCCGGCGATTCTTCAAGTACTCCGCCGCCATTGCGGCGGCGGAGTTTTTAAGGGCCATACCGCTCGCAGCGGCATCAGCCGCGACGCCAGCCGGGTCTCGGGGAACCAGAGCGTTTCGTTGGCTTGAGGTCGCGAAGCTTTCGAGCGGCACGGCCCTGCGCTTGCCGCTGCACGATATTCGCGGTGTGCGCGCCGGTCCGACGCTGGCAATCACCGCTGCTGTCCACGGGTGGGAAATCCTCGGGATTGAAGTCATTCGTCGCCTGCTGAATGAGGTGGGAGCAAACTTTGCGGGTCGGATTCTCTCGGTGCCGGTAGCCAATCCGCCCGCCTTTCAAACGCAAACGCGGCACTCGCCACTCGACTCGGAGGATCTCAACCGAGTCTTTCCCGGCGATCAAAACGGCTGGATCAGCGCCCGCATCGCCGAGCATCTGGTCCGTGAGGTCATTGCACCGGCCGACTTCTACGTCGATATCCACGGCGGTGATCATTCCTGCACAGTGAACTACGCGATGGGTAGTACACGCGAGCTTGCGCTGTTGTCAGGCTTTCCGATTGTGCGCGTGCTCGGCGATGTTTTCAGCGGTGCCGGCAATCTCACAGGCACCGCAATAGGCCACGCCATGTCACTCGGCAAGCCTGTGTTCGGTCTCGAGGTCGGCGCAGGTTATCAGGCGGACGAGCTTTGCATCGATACGGCGCTGTGCAGCCTGCGCAATGCAATGCACTCACTGGGCATGCTGCAGGGCGAGCCAAAGATTCCGGCTACCCAATGGATCATCAAAAAAACTCGTGTACTGCGCGTGGACCACGGCGGACTTTTTCTCCCCGGGCTGGCCGCAGACCAACTTAATCAACCGGTGGGCGGCGGCACGATACTGGGGCAAGTCGTTGATCCTTTTACCCTCGAGTCCTTGCAGACGCTTACTGCGCCCTGGCCCAGAGGCATCTTGATGATGCACAAAGCCGGCATCGCCATGGTTGAAGCGGGATTATGGGTATTCAACGTCGGCGATTTGGACAGTGCCGAGCGTGTCGATCACGATTGACGGCGACAAAACCAGGCGATCGAAATCACGCTACGGTGCGACGTAAACGCTCTGTCCTTGGGAGATCGTCTCGAGCACTTTCAGCGCCAGCAGACGCTCTGCCGACATCGCAAAAGGATCGGCGCTGAGGATCACGAGATCAGCCTGCTTACCCGGCTC
>JBILGD010000017.1:0-34320 GCA_044351225.1 Steroidobacteraceae bacterium | reverse complement strand
ACGGTCAGGGGCAACGCAGCGAGCGCCAAGACCCACCAGGACGACCGAGGCACGGGTTGGTGGCGTGGCGTCATGGGGTAGCGATGTTACGCGGCGTACAATCGCGCCTCAATGAGTAACCCAGCATGAGCGCCCTGCTGCTCGTCCGCCACGGACAGGCCTCCTTCGGCAGCACCAACTACGACCGCCTCTCCAGTCTCGGCGAGGAGCAGGTTGGGCATCTTCGCGATCACTTCACTCGCAGCGGACAAAAAGTCGATGCGATTTACAGTGGTTCGCTGTACCGCCAACGCTCCACTGCAGAAATTCTCGACGGTACTGCCGGCTGCGGTCTCGCCACGCTGCCCGCCTTCGATGAGTACGACGCGCAATCGCTGATCGAACGACACGCCGCACTCACCGGCGCCCCGCTCACCGGTTTGCAAGGGTCTGCGGCTACGCTCGATCAGCGCAACTTTCAACGGCGTCTCGAGGCCGTGGGCCTCGCATGGGTGAACGGCGAACTTGATCACCCGCAGCTCGAATCCTGGACTACGTTTCGTGCTCGCGTGGCCGACGGGCTCGGGCAGATCATGGCGCGCGAAGGTCGCTCCCGCGACATCGTCATCAGCACCTCGGCGGGCGTCATCGGTGCTGCGGTCGCGCATGTGCTTGGCCTGGATGACCACCGTGCCCTGCACCTCTCGTGGGTGGTCTTCAACGCCTCGGTGACGCGTATTCGCTACGACGGCACGCGCTGCAGTCTCGAGTCATTCAATGTGGTGTCGCACCTCGAGACACAGCCCGAGCCGCGACGCCTTTTGACGCATCGCTGAGTGCGGGACGGCGCATCGCCATTGCGTAGGCCGCTAGTGCCGCGCTCGACCATCCCGGTAGAGACCGCCCGTCCGCGTCGCGAGAAAGGCCTCGAGCGAGATGGCTTCCTGCTTCAGGAAGCCCTCGGCGGGTAGGCTACCGTCGCGCACCATTTCGATCACCGCCACCACCGACGCCGCCGTGGTCCAGGCGATCGCGGTACGCGGCCGCCCGTCTATCTCGAGCGGGTAGTAGGCCCGCACGAACTCCTTTCGTTGCAGACGACTATCCGCCCAGCCCTCAGCGGCGGCATGCACGTAAACCACATCGGCATCCACGGGTGGCTTGGCATTGGCGAGGATTTCTCCGGCGAGTTCGCGTCGTTCACGCATCAACAACTCGTGAAAGAAAAAATTCATCAGTTGCACGTGCCCGGGATAACGCATGGTCTTGTAGTCGAGGTTCTCGATGCGACCCGCGAAGGTCTCGCACATCGTGCCTAGCCCACCTGAGGTGGTAAACGCCTCAAGCTGTACGCCGTCGACATAAAGCGTTTCGATCCACTCCATGGCGGAGACCAGCTTGCGCACGCCCTCCTCGATCACCTCGCAATCATTAAGGTATTCATTGACCACACCCTCGGGCGACCAGTTGAACGCATAGCCCAGCAGACCGGTCGGGTTCTGCGGCAGTGCACCAACGCGCAGCCGGATGGAGCGCACCCGCTCGAACCCCTCGGCCAGATGCGCCCCGACGATGCCGATAAACCCCGGTGCGAGGCCACATTGAGGCGCCATGAGCCCACGACTGGTTGTGGCGAGCGCACGGATGTGTTCGGTGGTGGACACATCCTCGGTCAGATCAAAGTAATGAATGCCAAGTGCATGCGCCACAGACGCCACGCTCTTGTTGAGCGAATACGGCAAGCACGACAGTACCGCGTGCTGCCCTCGCAATGCCGACTCGAGCGCGGCAACATCGCCCACATTGACTGTCTGCACCGCAAGTGAGCGAGAAGCATTGGGCCGCGAGTCGATCGCGGTGACCGTGAAGCCGGCGCCCTGTAACAGCTCAGCCGCCAGATGACCCACTTTGCCGAGTCCCAGCACGGCTATTTTTTCGATACCCATGAAGCCCCCGTTTAGAGATCGAAGCTCACACCCTGCGCGAGCGGCAGCTGATCCGAGTAGTTGACCGTTGCGGTTTGTCGACGCATGTAAGCCTTCCAGGCATCTGAGCCGCTTTCGCGACCACCGCCCGTGTCTTTCTCGCCGCCGAATGCGCCGCCGATCTCGGCACCCGAGGGTCCGATGTTGACGTTGGCGATCCCGCAGTCCGAACCCGCTGCCGAGAGGAAAGTCTCGGCCTCACGAAGATCACGCGTGAAAATGCACGATGACAAGCCTTGCGGCACATCGTTTTGCAGGCCAATAGCCTCGGCGAGATGCTCGTAGCCGAGGACATAAAGGATCGGCGCGAACGTTTCCTCGCGTACCGTAGCGGTCTGCCTCGGCATCTCGACGATGGCGGGCTCGACGTAATGACCGCCTGCGGGTACGCCTGCCGTTCTCGGCTTCCCGCCGAATACCGCACCGCCCTCCGTGCGCGCTCGCTCGAGCGCCGCTTGCATGCGCTGCACAGCGTCGGCGTCGATCAGCGGACCCACCAAAATACCGGCATCGCGCGGATCGCCCACCGGCAAGCTGGCGTAGGCCTTGCGCAGACGGGTCAATAATTCTTCGCGAATCGAGTGATGCACGATCAGGCGACGCAGCGTCGTGCATCGCTGACCTGCAGTGCCGACCGCCGAGAACACGATGGCGCGCACCGCAAGATCAAGATCGGCACTCGGCGCGACGATCATCGCATTGTTCCCACCGAGTTCGAGAATGCTGCGCCCGAATCTAGCTGCCACCCGCGGCGCAACAATACGCCCCATTCGAGTCGAACCGGTCGCTGACACCACGGGGATGCGCGGCGAGTCGACCAATGCCTCGCCGAGCGCTGCGCCACCGATCACGCATTGCACCAGTCCGGGCGGCGCATCGTTCCCGAAACGCGCTAGCGCCCGCTCGAAAATACGCAGGGTAGCAAGCGCTGTGAGGGGCGTTTTGTCGGAGGGCTTCCAGATTACTGAATTACCGCAAACGAGCGCGAGCGCGGCATTCCAGCACCACACCGCGACGGGAAAATTGAAGGCCGAAATCACGGCACACGGGCCTGCGGGATGCCAGGTTTCCATCATCCGATGTCCGGGCCGTTCGGAAGCGATGGTCAGGCCATAGAGCTGTCGCGAGAGGCCGACTGCGAAATCGCAGATGTCGATCATCTCCTGCACTTCACCGCGACCCTCCGAGAGGATCTTGCCTGCTTCGGCGGTCACGAGGGCTGCCAAAGATTCCTTGTCGCGCCGCAGCTCCTCGCCGAGCAAGCGCACAAGCTCACCCCTGCGCGGCGCAGGCACAAGGCGCCATGCGGCGAATGCCGCCGACGCCTGATCGATGATGGCGGGCATCGCATCGCGACTCGTGATCGGCGCGCGACCGACCATTGCGCCATCGATCGGAGAGTGAACAATGATCTCGCTGCGGATATCTGTCATTGAAAAAACCTCCCTCGTGCGGGCCGAAGGATTGCTCAGTGCGACGCGTTCCACAACCCCCGGTACGCACCGTCGGGATCGTACATTACCGCCTGGCGCAACGGCTCGAATCGACGCCCATCGCGTGGATCGGTGCCCCGCCCGGCGAGATACAACCAATTACCCTGATTGCTGCAGGGGTCGTAGTCGATGAGCATCGACTCGAACCACGCGGCGCCTGCCCGAAAGTCGCAGACCAAATCGTTGACCAAAAAACTTGCGGCGTTTTGTCGCATTCGATTCGAGAGATAACCGGTCGCCGCAAGCTCCTTCATCGCCGCATCGATGAAGGGTTCGCCAGTGCGCCCCTCGCACCAACGCCGAAACGCGACCGGATCGTGCGGCGGCGCGCTGCGCTGCGACAAGCCCGCTGCACGGTACAACCGAGATCCGTGTTGCCGATGCAGAAAGCGAAAATAATCGCGCCACAGCAGCTCGAACCAAATCCAGTAGGTGTTCTCGTTGGCACCGAAGCGACGTTCATGCGCACGCAGCGCCTCAAAAACCCTTCGTGGCGACAGCGCACCGCTCGCAAGCCACGGCGAAAACTTGGTCGAATAGGTCGTACCGATCAGACCATTACGGGTTTGCTTGTAGTGCTGCGGCAAATCGCTCTCAAAATATTGCGCAAGATGCTGCAAAGCCGCCGACTCGCCGCCCGCAAACGCCGCACTGCGCAGCGGGAAGGCGCTGCGGGGATCATCGGCGGCTGCCTCGTCCGCACCCAGGAAAGTCGCAATCGACGTCCCGGCCGATGAGGCATCGAGGCAGATTGCCTGCGAAAGCGCCGGCCATGACGATGGCGGCGGCGGCAAGGTACTCGGCGCTGAGAGGGTCGTGTGCGGGGTGACGCCCGCGGCCTCGATACGCTGTCGAAAGGCCGTGAAAACCCGCGGCATGGCATCAATATCGAAGGGCAGGTCCGCCGGATCGAGCAGGCTCGACTGCCAGAACGATTCGACTTGCAGTCCAGCACGACGCAAGGCCTCAAGCTCCGCTTGCTCCTCCGGCGCCGCGATCTCCTCGCAGAAGATGTGCGAGGCACCTGTCGCCGCAGCGAGCGCCGGAAGGATCGCACCCGGTCGACCACGCAAGACATGCAACCGCTGTCCAAGCGATGCGAGACGGCTCGCAAGATTGGCAAGACCGTCCGCCAAAAAGCGCCGACGATGACTGCCCATACGGCGAAAGCCGTGGCACACCTCCGCGTCTTGCGCAGGATCGTGGATATAGACGCACGACAGTTGCTGTGATTCGGCAGCACTGCGCAACAGCGCCGGGTTGTCATGCAAACGCAGGTCGCTTCGAAACCAATAAATCGTCGAGCGATGCATCACGGATCGATCTTGCGATGGACGGCCTTCGGCGTCGCGCGTCGGCAACGTTCCGAGCAATATTTGACCGAGTCCCAATTCTTGGCCCAGGCCTTGCGCCACACCATCGGCCGCGCACATGTTGCACAGATCTTGCTCGGCAGAGCCTGCTTGTTGCCGCGAAAGTCGCGGCGCGTAGCGGTCATCGTCGCCTTGCGGCGACAATCACCCGCTCGGCCTGCAGCACGTGCGGCCGGTCGAAGAGCTTGCCATCGATCATGAATGCGCCACTCGCAGGCGCCTGCGCAAACGCCGCAAGTACGCGCTCGGCCTGCTCGACTTCGCTTTCACTTGGCGTGAATGCGGCGTGCAGCGCAGGGATCTGCGCAGGGTGAATCGCGAGCTTCGCCGTGTAGCCCGCTCGCCGCGACGCCCGTGCACGACGCTCGACGGCGGCAAGATCCTTGATTTCAGTGTCCACCGTGTCGATGGCCGAAACGCCCGCCGCCGCCGCGGTATAAAGGCAGAGCGAACTCGCCAGCTGATACGGCGCATCGTAGTTGCCGTCGACATCACGATTGCCGCCCGCACCAAGCTCCGTCGCCAGATCCTCGGCCCCCCAAGTCATGGCCAGCACCCGCGCCGAGGTCGGCACGAAACTCGCCATCTGCAGCAACGCACCCGCCGTCTCGGTCACCATGGGAATCAGTCGGATGCTCCCGATGGGCAGCCCGTGCGTCGCCTCGAGCGCCTGCAGCCAGTGATCGAGCTGCAGCACATCGGCGCCGCTGCGCGCCTTCGGGAGGATGACACCGTCCGGCCTACCTTGGCTGACCGCCACGAGATCCAGAAGCGCCTCGTCCGACTGCACCGGATTGGTGCGCACCCACACGGGTACGGGCCGGTCCCCTTGCAAAAGGAATTCGGCGATCGCCTTGCGCGCCGCCGGGCGTTGCGCGGGTGTCACCGCATCCTCGAGGTCGAGAATCACCGCATCGGCGCCACTGCCAATGGCTTTGGCAAACCGCTCCGGGCGGTCCCCGGGCACGAACAACATAGAGCGCATAACGCTATGGATAATACTACGATCGAGGTATTCGGAAGCATGTCTGTTCCGAAAAACCTATTTCTTTGATGCGCTGACTGGGCGACGCTTGCTCACGCCTATTCGGGGTGTACTGTTGGCCGATTCACCTGATCCGGAAACTCTCTGGCAAAGCAGAAAAATCCACATCGATTTCTCGGCTCGCAAGCTGATTTATCAAGTCTCGGGCATCGACTTCGAAAACAAGGCCCCAGTGGAGAGAAACCTGCTCGATCAGGCGGCGACCGAAGCGTATCGAATGGCCAGCCGCCTCCCGCTTGAGGACATGTCCCATCAGACTTGGGCGCTCCTGCTTCTGTATGCCAATCATCGGCAATCGGCTAATGGCGCCTTCGGTAGCTCGATCGCTGAGCGGCTGGACTCGATGAAGGGCATCATGCGTCTTACCAAACCACTGCGCACGGGCGTCGAGCAGGCGGTGGCGACCTACGTTCATCGGCAACTCAACGGTTCCTCCTGACCCCGCGGTGACTTGAGCACGGTTCGACCTGAACCGAGCGCGAGCGTATCCTTGGCAAGGCTCGGCGGCTTTGTATGCCGCCGTCCCCAGGGAGACCCGATGAACGATGCCCCGGCCGACCCCTTCGACGTCCTGATCGTCGGCGCCGGCCTGTCAGGCATCGGCGCAGCAGCGGAGATACGGCGTCAGTTTCCGCAACGATCCATCGCGCTGCTTGAGTCACGCGAGCGCCTCGGTGGAACTTGGGATCTGTTTCGATATCCCGGTATTCGCTCCGACTCAGACATGTACACGCTTGGCTTCAAGGCAAAGCCATGGCGTAGCGTGCGTTCGATCGTCGATGGCCCATCCATCCTGAAATATCTCGGCGAGATGGCGACCGAAAGCGGCGTCGCCTCGCTCATCCATTACGGCAAGCAGGCCATCGCCGCCGCATGGTCTAGCGAGCGCGCCGAGTGGACGGTCGAAGTGCGCGACGCGAGCGGCGCCATTGAAAACTGGCGGGCCAGGTTCCTTCACCTGTGCACGGGTTACTACAGTTACACCGAAGCGCATCGACCGAGCTTTGCGGGTGAGGCAGATTTTCGTGGTCGCATCATTCATCCACAGTTTTGGCCTGCGGATCTCGACTACCAGAAGCAGCGTATCGTCGTCATTGGCAGCGGCGCCACAGCCGTCACGCTGGTCCCCGCGCTCGCCGAGCGCGCCGCGCATGTCACGCTGCTGCAGCGCTCGCCCTCCTACATCGCAAGCCAACCGGGCGATGATCCGTTTGCCCGTGCACTCGCACGCGTACTGCCCGCTTGGCTACTCTATCCACTCGTACGCTGGAAACATATTTTGGCCAGCGCCTTCTTCTATCGGATCGCACGCGCAAGACCGCAGCTCTTTCGCAAGTGGCTGATCGGCCTTGCCAAAGTCGAGTTGCCTGCCGACTTTGATGTTCGCAAGCACTTTGCGCCCGACTACAACCCGTGGGACCAGCGCGTTTGCGCGGCACCCGATGGTGATCTTTTCAAAGAAATATCTGCAGGTCGCGTCAGCGTCGTCACCGATCAGATAGATCGCTTTGTGCCCGAGGGGATCCGCCTCGCTTCAGGCGACACCCTGCCTGCCGATCTCGTCATTACCGCGACCGGCCTGAAAGTACAACCGCTTGGCGCCATGACGATCAGCGTCGATGGCGCGCCAGTGAACTTCGCCGACACCATGGTCTACCGCGGTGCCATGCTGAGCGGCATCCCCAATATGGTGCACACCTTTGGCTACACTAATGCGTCATGGACGCTACGGGCGGATCTGATCGCTGCGTACATCTGCCGATTGCTGCGTCACTTCGACCGTCATCACTACGACTATGTTGTGGCGCGTCGCGACCCGTCGGTCGGCGAGATGCCGTTCATCGATTTCAACTCCGGCTATGTGCTGCGCGCGCTGCCCATGCTGCCGAAACAGGGCGATCGCTTCCCCTGGCGCATCCATCAAAACTATTTGCGTGATCTTGGTGTCACGCGCTTCAGTCACCTCGAAGATGACGCGCTGGAATTTCATCGCAAGGGAGCGCCCACATGACTCGTCCACTCGATTTTCATGGCAAGACGGCGCTCATCAGCGGCGCGGCGAGCGGTATTGGTCGTGCGCTCGCCGTACAACTGGCCGAGCGCGGCTGCGCGCTGGCGTTGGTCGATATCCGTGCCGACGAACTCGCCGCCACCGTGGCGCAACTCCCTCAGGGTCATCGCGTTTCTACCCACGTGCTCGATGTCGCCTCTCGCGAGGCGGTTGCCGCGCTGCCTGCCGCAGTGCTCACGCAGCACACTGCGCTCGACCTGCTTTTCAACAATGCAGGCGTAGCCGTGGGTGGCGCCTTCACCGAAACCACTGAAGCCGACTTCGATTGGTTGTTCGAGATCAACTTCCACAGCCTCGTGCGCGTCACTCGCGTGTTTTTGCCGCACCTGCTCGAGCGACCCGAGGCCCATATCGTCAATACGGCCAGCCTGTTCAGTCTGGTCGCACCCGCCGGCCAGACGCATTACGCCGCGAGCAAGTTTGCGGTGCGCGGGTTCAGCGATGCGCTACGCCACGAACTCGAGACGACGCGGGTCGGTGTAAGCGTCGTCTGTCCCGGCGGCGTGGCGACCAAGATCGCGAGCAACGCGAGATTCGCTGCCAGATTCTCGCAAACCGAGATCGAGCGTCGCCTCGCCAAAGCCAATCGCATGCTGCGGTTGCCGCCCGAACATGCCGCCCGCGCGATTCTTCGCGGTGTCGAACAGCGCAAACCCCGTATCGTCGTCGGCAACGATGCCAAGATCGTCTCTGCCTTTGAGCGACTGATGCCGATCGGCTACTGGAATCTCATTCGCAAGCTCGTCTCATGAACGCGCTCGGCGGGTTGGTCACGGTCCTGCTGCTCGTCCTGCTCGGGCTCTGGTACTTCACGCGCCGCATGGCGAGCCTCGTTGAAACGCGTATACCTCCGCTCGGTCGGTTCGCCGACGTCGCGGGTGCCCGCCTGCACTACGTCGATCGCGGTGAGGCCAAAGATCAACTACCTATCGTGATGCTGCATGGTCTCGGTGGCCAACTGCATCACTTCAACTACGGCCTTGTCGAGGCGCTCGCGGGCGACACGCGAGTGATTGCCATCGATCGCCCGGGCTCGGGCTACTCCGAGCGTATCGCCGATCAAGCCACCACACTTTTCGAACAAGCGGCAGCCATCGACGCTCTGCTCACCCAACTCGGCATCGGACGGACGCTGCTCGTCGGTCATTCTTTGGGTGGCGCTCTTTCGCTGACCATGGCTTTGCAGTATCCGCAGCGCATCGCAGGCGTTGCGCTCATCGCACCACTCACCCACCTCGTCGATACGCCGCCACCCGTCTTCCGGGGTATCGCCATCCGCGGCGATTTGGCGCGGCGGGCAGTGGCCACGCTGCTTGCCACCCCCTTGTTCCTGGCCAATCGCGAACGCGTCATGCCGCAAATCTTTGGTCCGGAGGAACCGCCTGCGGGTTATGCGACACGCGGTGGTGGCTTGCTCACCTTGCGTCCGAGTCAATACATGGGCGCCTCGGCGGATCTCGGCGCACTCGCCGGCGTCTTGCCACAGATCGAGTCGCGCTATGACGAACTCAATCGCCCGGATGCGCCAACGCTCGACATGCTCTATGGCCGCGAGGATCGCCTCCTCGACTTTCGCGTCCAGGGCGAAGGCTTCGTCGCCCGCGTCCCACGCTGCCAGTTGCAACTCGTGACGGGCGGTCACATGCTGCCGCTCACTCAGGTGGCGCTCTGCACACAGTTCATTCGCGGCGCGTGGCAGCGCGCGCACGCCGCCGCAGCGACAGCCGCAACCACCGCCGCAGCCGAGACGGATGCGTGAGGCGGAGCATCACGCAGCTGACGCTGCTTTACGTCGCAGCGGTGGTGATTGGTGTGGCGAGTGCCTGGCTCTGGCTCACCCGGGTCGGCATGTCCGGAGTCGATGCCGGGGTCTGGCGAACCAATCTGCTGACTGGCAGCCGTGAGGCCGATGCTTACACCCGCGCACGCATTGCCTTGGGCGCCGTGCTCGCACTCGATCGCGGCGAGACGCTGTACTACACCACCGACCATGACGACGAGGGCGTTGCCCTGCGTGCCGAGTGCCGCTACCGAATCGACGGCACGCCGCCTCCGGCGCGCTGGTGGAGTATCACGGCTTATGCCGCCGATCATTTCCTGTTTGCCAATGCCGAACGGCGCTACAGCATCAGCGGCGAAAACGCGCTGCTCGATGAAAAAGGGCGTTTCACTACTCTTATCGGCCCGAACGTCGAGGACGCCGATCGCCCCTCGATTCCGACCGCTGGAACGGGCGGCATGCGACTCACGCTGCGGCTATACGGTGCCGACGAACAACTGCAGCGCGATCCCGCCACTTTGGACGCCCCCTCTGTCAAACGTCTCGGTGACTGCCCATGACGGCCGCGCAAGTCCGTTGGCCCATGCATGCGCTGCTCGCGTTGCTGGTGATGGCGTTCGCTCATTCGCTGACGGTGTGGGCGATCCCCCGCCTCATCATGGATCGCATCATCACGCTCGGCGGCGGCGATGCCGCGATGCAGCAATCGGGCACGGGGGTATACCTGCCGCCACCCACCGATCACACCCAGCGACGCATCGTGATGCCGAGTCCAGATCTGCTCTATGCGACCTGTGCCTTCGATGTCAGCAAGCGGCCGCTACGGGTATCGCTCGATACGCGCTACGAGCGCTACTGGTCGATCGCACTCTATGCGAGCAACTCCGATAATTTCTTTGTCGTCAACGATCGCGACGCACCCGACGGTCGGGTGGATCTGCTGGTGCAGAGCCCGCAACACGTCGGTCCCACCGCCGGTCAAACAGTGACGGCACCGACCCACCGCGGTTTTTTGCTGATGCGACTGCTGGTCAACGATGACCCAGTGATACGCGCCGCCGCCGAGGCGGCGCGACGGACTCTGCGCTGCAGCACTGGCTGATTTCCTTCGGCAGCACTACGCCACCAAACGCCCGCTCTGGTAATCGCGCAGCGCTTGTTCGATCTCTTCGCGGGTGTTCATCACGAAGGGGCCGTACTGCACGATCGGCTCGCCGATCGGTTTCGCTGCGAGCACAAGACAGCGTGCACCGGTCCCCGCAGCGGCGAGCCGCAGTTGCCGCCCCTCGCCAAACACACCGCCCTGGCGTCGACGAAGCCCGTCGATCTCGCCCTCGAACACGTACACGAAGACGTTGTGGCCCACGGGGAGCTCTTGCAGGAACACGCCCCCCGCGGGAAGCGCGACGTCCCAAAACTCGGGCGCGGTCGCAAGACCCTGAATCGGCCCGCGAATCGCGGCAGTCGCACGACGCAGTTCACCCGCGATAACCTTCACGCGTAGGCCGCTCGGCTCGTCGTGAACAGGAATTTCCGCGGCTTCGAGATCGCGATAACCCGCCGGGGACATTTTTTCGGCAGCCGGCAAGTTGATCCACAGTTGGAAACCGCGCATCAGTCCCTGCTCCTGCTGCGGCATCTCGGAATGGATGATGCCGCGACCCGCCGTCATCCATTGCACGCCTCCACTCTTCAGATGACCCCGGTTGCCGAGATGATCTTCATGCAGCATGTGGCCGTCGAGCATGTAGGTCACGGTCTGAAAGCCGCGATGCGGATGCGCCGGAAAACCGGCGATGTACTCGTTCGGCTGGTCGCTACCGAACTCGTCGAGCATCAAAAAAGGATCGAGTCGCGTGAACTGGCTCTGGCCGAGACTGCGGTGCAGCGTGACGCCGGCGCCATCAGAGGTACGCAGCGCATCGATCACGCGCTGCAGAGGTTTGACGAGAACTTCCATGGACGAAGTCTAATGCGTTCGTCGACTGCAAACGCACCGATCAACGACGCGGCCGCGAAGCCCGATATTGCCACCACTTCACGATGAAGAGGATGACCACGGCACCAACGATCGCCATCGGCACCAGGTACCTGTCGGCTTTGGCAGCCCAGTCGAACAAGGCAGGCTGAATGCGCCAGGCCGCAAGCAACAAGACCACCAAAAAAATGTGTATCCGTGCGAGACGACAGATCCGGCAGGCAACCCGCGGCTTGCCATCGCGCTCGGATCCACCCCCAAAGAGACTCATGGCAACTTCGCTTCCGAGCGTCGCTCAAGATCGCGGACGAGTCGGACGTGACGAGCCATGCTCGGTGCATTTCGACCGAAGGTGTAGCCCGTATAGAAGCTGACGGTCCAATACCGCCCCACCGACCACTTGTTCTTTGACGAACTCCAATACGGCGAAGCCATCGTGTTGGGATACAACCGCGAGTCGATCTTGGGTGGGGGACAGTTGGCGCACACCAAGCTCTTCAACTCGTCAACGGTCGGCAGCCGCCATGTCCCGCCGAGCTCACGACTCGCCATGCGGGCCGCCTGCTCGGCTTCCTCGAGGGTCAACATCCGCGCCGTGCCGATACAGGTCACCCCGTTCCAGGTTTGACCGACAGAACACCTCAACCACTCGAGGCCGGCAGCCCCATCAGGAATGGTGAACTGCCTTAGCTGGACAAGGGTCGGATTGGCCGCGCGCGATGGCGAAATCGCTAGTGTTCCGAACCACAGGGCCACGATGACGGTCCCGAGCAACGGATGACTCATCTTTGTCCATCGTATCGACATGTCAGAAACCTGTCGTCAAACCTGCAAATCGCATGCGTTTAACCACCCAGCGGACAATAAAGTACCATTTCGGAGTATAACGAAATTAATCCATCTGACGACTAATCAAAGCGCGCGATACGTGTCGCGACATGATCGCACCAAATCATGGAGATGCTTCTGGCATGGATATCGCAACGCTGATCGGCATGATCGGGGCCGTCGGTCTTATCGTTTGGGCCATGGGATCGGCTGGAGACATCGGCGCATTCGCCGACGTTCCGTCGCTCGTTATCGTGGTCGGCGGCACCATTTTCGTGGTGATGTCGCGGCACACAATGCCGGAGTTCATCGGTCATTTGAGCGGTGCGGTGAAGGCCTTCATGCCCAAATCGCAGAAACTTGAGGCCTTGATCGAGCTGATGCCGGAATATGGCACGCTGGCGCGTCGCGAGGGCCTGTTGGCGCTCGAACCGAAAGCAGCAGAGACTAGCGAGCGATTTTTGAAGTCCGGGCTGATGCTGCTCGTGGACGGCACTGACGAAGGAAACATCACTAGCCGCCTGCGTACGGAGATGGAGGCCATGGACCGCCGTCACGGGTCCATCATCGCTGCCTGGCAGGGCTGGGTCGACGTCGCGCCGGCGATGGGCATGATCGGGACGCTCGTCGGCCTCGTGCAGATGCTCGGCAACATGTCCGATCCGAAGGCCATCGGTCCCGCCATGGCCGTTGCCCTGCTGACGACGCTCTATGGCGCCTTCATCGCCAACGTGGTGGGTGGACCCATCGTCAACAAGTTGAAGATCTACCACACCGAAGAAATGATCTACCGCGAAGCGGTCCTCTCCGGACTTCAGGGCATCGCTCGCGGCGACAATCCGCGGATGATCGGCGACTCCATCATGGCGTTGCTGCCGCCGGCGGTGCAGGCAAAGCTGGTCAAGGCCTGAGCACTCGACAATGAGTGTCGTTGCTGAAGAAATCCCCGGCGCGGTCGAAGAGGCGGCGGAGCAGCCCGCCGCGCCCCCGCCGAAACGCGCCTCAGCAGAGGCGCAGCGTCCCAAGAAATGTCCGGAATGTCCTCCGGGCGCTCCAATGTGGATGGCCACTTTCGCGGATATGGCGACCCTGCTGCTGTGTTTTTTCGTACTGATTCTTTCTTTCGCCGAAATGAATGTGCCGAAGTTCAAACAAATCAGCGGCAGCATGAGCAATGCTTTCGGCGTTCAGAAAGACGTCCCCGTAGTCGAGCAGCCAAAAGGAACAACCCTGCTCAGCTTGAATTTTTCACCCTCGCCGACGCTGGCGCTGGTCGATAACCTCAAGCAGGAGACCACGGACACCACGCAGCCCGAGGTGGAGGTTCGGCAGAACGACCAGGAGTTGCGGACCGACGAACTCTACGAGGCAGCCGGTCGCAAGCCCGTGGATTCCGAAAAACCGGGCGGGCAAGGCGCGAGCGGACTCAAAACAGTCGACGACGATGCAGAAAAAGTTCGTACCGCCCTGGCCAAAGAAATCGCTGCTGGCGTTGCCGAGGTGAGTTCGAGTGCAACGCGCGTCACCGTCGCCTTCAATGCCAAGGAAAACGCGTCGAATGCGGAACGGCTCGCCGCGGCCCAAGCCGTGGCAGCCGGCGTGAAGAAGCTGAGCGCACTGACTCCGGAACTCGGTAGTGAGGTCGCCATTTCGGGTGCCACCAAAACCCTGATCGATGCCGTCGAGGGTCAAAGTTCGACGAGTAGCGCAACGGGCTCAGGTAGCGGCGCCGGCGCAGACAAAGTCGATGCCGCTGCGAAAACCTTCGAGGCAGCGTTCTCCGGGGAGATTCGTGACGGACTGGTCAAAGTCGAGCGCAAGGATGGCGCGGTCATCGTCAAAATCGGCTCTGGCGGCGCCTTCCCGACTGGCGATGCCACACTCACCCCACTCGCCGTGCAGATCATCGACAAAATCGGCGAGGTGGCGAAATCCACTGGCTCGCAAATCGTCATCGGCGGCCATACCGACAACGTGCCGATCCGCACGGTGAAATACCGTGACAACTGGGATCTCTCCGCCGCACGCGCGGTTTCGGTGGTCCGTGAACTGGTTTCATCGCGTGGCTTCGACCCGACGAGAATCGAAGCTCAGGGGTTTGCCGACACTCGGCCGACGGCACGTAACGACTCGGCGGAAAACCGCGCCCTCAATCGCCGTATAGAGATCGAGATACGCTTGCCCAAGGAGTCATGACATGCAAATCCTGACTTACGCCGAGGGAAAACTCGGTCTCGCCTTGATTCCGGATCGGCTGCGACGCTTGCTGGCTGCGGATGCCGAATTACTCAAAACTCAGGCTACGCTGGTGACCGACTATCACCCCGCCGCAGCCAATGCTGCCCTCGTCAACATCTCGACCGATCGATTATCGGTATTCGCATTACCTGAGCACGGTAATCGCCCGGAGTATCTGGTGCGCTTCCAGCGTGGCCTGCTGGCCTGGTCTGTACTGGTGTCGGGCCTCGATAATTTTGTCGAGTTCGATCGACGTTTCGTGCAGCCGTTTGTACCCACCATGCGTGCTGCGAGCCATGCGCCCATGCCGAGCGGCCCGAATATGGGCGCGCTGGGTGCCGCTGGAATAACGTAATACGGCGCCATTGGTCTCTGGCGCGTAAACTCCGGCAAATCGAGTCACCACGCCCGAGGGGCCAGCAAAATGTTCACTCACGTCATGATCGGATCGAACGACATCGAACGTTCGCAACGCTTTTACGACGCCGTGCTCGGCGTGCTCGGCGCAAAGGGCGCCATGCGTAACGTATCCGGCGGCGGCCATATCCGCCTCTTCTATCGGCACGATGGCAACATGTTCTGCGTCACCCAACCGATCAATGGAGAGCCGGCGAGCATCGCCAATGGCGCAACCCTCGGCTTCAAGTGCAACTCGGCCGAACAGGTCAAACAGTTTCACGATGTCGCGGTCGCACATGGCGGCGTCTCGATCGAGGATCCCCCGGGACTTCGCCAGGGTAGCCTCGGCGCGATGCATCTCGCCTACGTACGTGACCCGGACGGACACAAGCTCTGTGCCTTGCATGTGGTGAAGTAGTCACCTCATGCGCGTCTCGCTGATCGCCATGGCCTTATGCTTGCTGGCGCAAACCGCCATGGCGCAGTCCCCTGCCCCCGCTGCCGACGAGCGCCCCGGGTATCTGCTTGTCATGGGGACTGCCACCAACGCCGAGGTCCTCGGCCGCTATGCCCGCACACTGCCGCCGATTTACCAGAAATTCGGCGGTGTTTATCTGGCCGCAGGCGGGATTGGACGCGGCATCACGGTGCTGGAGGGCGAGTTCGATGCCCAGTCGATCATCTTTGCGCGCTTCCCGAGCTTTGCGGGACCGAACGAGTTTTGGTGGAGCCCGGAATACCGGGCTAGCGTCGAGATCCGCAAGGGTGCAGGCACGTTCAATGTGGTGAAGCTCGCGGGCTCGCCGGGCAACGCCAGCGCGGCGCAGGGCAAGCCCGCCTATCTCTTCTCGATCGCCGAAATCGGTGACCGGTCAAAACTAAAGCCTTACGCGGCGTCAGCGCTGCCGTTGGTGCGCGCCGCGGGAGCGCAGTTTATATCGGTGGGCAGCCGCAAGGACATCGAGCTGCTTGAAGGGAGCTTTGGCAACCTGAATGTCACCGTGCTGCAGTTCCCGTCGATGGCTGCCCTGCGGCTTTTTTATGATGATCCGGCTTATCAAAAAATCATCCCGATCAGACAGAGCGCAGGGAGATACACCGTGCTGGCCGTGGACGGGTTCGTAGCGGCGCGGCCCAACTGAGCGGGTCGACATGCGCGAGCCGTCATGCCGAATCTTTGAGTTAAGACGGCGCGCGTCCCACACGTTCTGCAAATGTGTGCACCACCGGCGCAAGATCGGCGGCATGAAGCAGCAGCGCCGAGCCACCTTTGACCTCGGGCATCTCAAGCAATTCGCAGCCCGGGATCAGCCGACTCGCGGCGATCGTCGGCTCGCGCAGCATCTCATCTGCGGCGATCGCTAATGACGGAACCGTGATTTGCCGCAGCCTTTCATCGTAGGGCCAGCGCCAGACGGCATCATAAGCAAACCAATAACTCGGCCCCGCGATCATGTCCTGCGCAAAATTCCGCGTCCGCTCGTGCAAAGACATTGACTCGGGCCCCCGACGCACGTGCATGTCGTAGTACCACTTTACCTTTTCGAAATAAGTCTCCAGATCGAGATTGCGGGGCAAGGCTTCGATGCGCTCGAGCCGCTCACTCATCGGGCGAAACGGGAACCCATGCAGCACGATCCCGGCTACCCAGGACGAATGGGACAAGGCGATCTGCGCCGCCATCACCGCGCCCGAGTGGTAACCGTAAAGCACGGGGCGCCCCGTGCCCGCATCCAACGTGCCCGATGCCTGAACGGCACCCGCCAGCATGTCGGCGTAGTACTCGAGCGTCTGAGGCAGGGCGGGCCCGTCAGATCCGCCGTAACCCGGCATGTCCGGTGCAAAGACCAGCCGGTCTACGGCGAGTTCGCGGATCAGTGCCTCGAACTCGATCGAGGAAGTTGGGGTTTGGTGCAGACAAACGATGGGCGTCGCAGCCGGGGTCATCTCGGCGGGCCGAGCGACGCGGTAATGGAGTTGGTGACCTGCCACATCGACGTAACCACGTCGGATCAAGACATTCTCCGCCACACGCGTCATGAGCTCACACCCGTTGGTTTACGCAGCCCGAGACTGCCGGGGTTGAGCCGACACTCCGGGTCCAGCGCGGTTTTGATGTCTTGCAGCAAACCGCGTGCGCCCGGCTCGAGTACCTCGGCGTACTCGAAGAATTTTGAAAGGTGAACGTGAATTGCACCTATCTCGCGAAAAAAATCTCGCAACTCGAAACGTAATCGCCGCACGAATTCGCGGGTCTCGGGTCGCGCAGGCAGAGCACGAAAGCGCTCAGCCTCCTGCGGCGAAAGATGACGGAGATGCAGATCTTCGAGTTCGTCCCACCAATAAAAGAGTGGCTCGAGCTGAAAGTGCACCGGTGTTACCTGGGAGATATAGCCCACACGCACGCCATGCGCTTCGATTTCCGCGCGGCGCGCTGCAAAGAATTCTTCGGTGGCACGTGCAACTTCGATCGCGTCACCTATCGGAAAAATCGCATTCGTCGCGATCCAACGCTCACCGTCCCGGCCCAGAAAACGACGCACGCTGTAGACCGGAGCCGCAGTCGCAAGCGCGGTCACGTTCGGGATTTGCCAGCCGCGTTTCTCGCAGATCCGCGCACCTGCTTCGATCGCCGCATCCGCTGCCTCCTGCGTGAATTGCTCGGCGACCAGATTGATCGACCAGCACGACTCGCCGCCGCCGGAGAGCCCCGCCTTGAGTAGCGACAGCCCCTCCTTGAGTCCCTGCTTGACGCTGCTGCCAGAGCGAAGAATCGTCGCGGCGACGGCAGCGCCCTCTGCTGCACGCATCTTGATGATGTTCTCGGTGTCGTAAGGATCAAAGCAAAAACGCCGTGTAAAGACGTCGTATGGCGCGAGTTCCAGAAACGTCGCCGCCACATCCTCGAGGCTGTGAAATCCGTAAGAGGTCGTGGCACGCGCGCCAGGGCGTGCCACGAGATGCAACGACACCGCGGTTTTGATTCCGAAAGCACCGGTATCGCCGATGAAGAGCCCCGTCAAATCCGGTCCATACTCACGATAATACGGTCGCTCCCGACCTTGCCGGCCCCAGGATCCCGTCCTCGCCACTTCGCCGTTGGCGCGCACGACTTCGACCCCAAGTACGCCTTTCAGTCCGCTCGGGTAACCATGTGCGAGCGCGCCACCCACGGTCGAATAGTTTCCGGATAGCGGCGCATGGGTTTCGAGTGTCCATCCCGCAGGGATCGCCGCATGCAGCGTCTCCCAGGTACAGCCTGCCTCGACGACCACATATCGATCTGCGGCGTTGACCTCGCGCACCCGACTCAACCGGCGTACGTCCATGATCACGGTGCCGGCTGTCGCGGGGACGTACGAGCGCCCAGTCGACATCCCTCCTCCACGAACAATCAAATCGTAATCGAGGTCATGCGCTGCACTGACCAGCGCCTGCACCTCGGCAACGCTACCCGGCGAGACGACGGCGAGCGCTATTGGCGAATCGTCCCACGGAAACAGGTCGCGACTGAAATAGCGGCGCTCCGTCTCGTCGGTGATCAGGTGATCGGCACCAACAATGTTGACTAATGACGCGGCCAATGAGGCGGATAGCTGATTCATGAGTCCTCGAACTAAGCGGACTACCCCGTCGTTACGGGCCTCTCGTTGATGCGACGCCGAACCAGCAGCCACCAAACGCCGCTGACCCCAACAAAGAATGCGGGAATCAGTCCGAAGCAAGCCATGATCGCGCTGACCACATTGGCTGGAATCGCTTCTCCGGGTGGCGGCGCAACATACTGGTACGCCGCAAGCACGGCGCCGACGAGCGCCACACCCAACGCATTTGCCGCTTTCTCGACAAAGGCGAACAATGCGGCCAACGTCCCTTCGCGACGCATGCCCGAGCGATTACAGTCATCCTCGATTGCATCGGGCAACAGCGACTCGCTGTTGAGCATCAGACCGCCCGCGCCGATGCCGTTAAGGAACGACAAGGTGACGAAAAGCCAAGTGGGCGACTCGGCACCGAGCACGGCCCAAAGAATACTGATGAAACCATAGGTTCCGCTGGCAATGAAAAATCCGCGGATTTTGCCGATTCGACGAGCAAGAGCGATCCACATCATCTGCGAAGCGATCATGCCAATCGAGTACACGAGCAGGAACACCGACAAGACAGAGTTAGGCGCCTGCATTACGTAGCGCACGTAGTAGGCCGCGGTCACGGTATGAGCGGTCGAGCCGATCAGAAACGTACCCTTGACCAGTACGAGTGCCACATAGAGTCGACTCTGAAACAAGGTCCCGAGCGATGACCAAAACTGCTCTCGCGCCGTGGTGGATAACGCAGTGCGCGGCGCGGAACCGGTTGTCACGAAACAGGTGAAGCCCGCGATGAGGATCAACCCGCCCATCACCATCGCCATCCCGGAATAACCTGCGCGGCCTCCTCCCAACCAATCAATCAGGATCGGGGCAAGGCCTCCCGCCAGAAACTGCGCAGCCGCCATCGCATAGACACGATAAGAGACGAGCACCGCGCGTTCGCTCGGATTGGTGGTGATCTCTGCGAGCATTGCGAGGTATGGAATATTGAAGGACACATAAGCGAGGGAGACCATCACGAGCGCAACGAAAACATACGCGGTCAAGGCGATGCCGCTCAGCCCCGTCGGTACCGAAAATTGCATGAACAGACTGATCGCGCCCAACGTCGCGCCCGCCAGCAGAAAGGGTCGTCGTCGCCCAGCGGCGGTGGTGACGTTGTCGCTGAACACGCCGACGATCGGATTGAGAAAAGCGTCGACGATTTTCGTAGTGGCGAGCAGCGTACCGGCGAGCGCCGCCGCCATGCCGACATAGTCGGTCATGTAACGCAAGAAGAAGGTGCTGGTCAGGAACAGCAAAGTAGTTGTCACCAGCGTGCCGACGGCCCAACCGGCACGGACCGAAAAAGGCAGCGGGCTCGCAGTCACTGCCACACCGCGTGACGAAGGGTGCTGACGAAATACTCGGTGCCGGCATTGTCGCCTTTCAGTACTTGCAATCCTGCAAACAGATAATGCTCGCCAAAGGACCAGATCTTCAGCTCTTTTCCGAAGGGCGTGAACCAAAGAAATGAATGGCAATCGAGATCGGCGCCACCCACACGCCGATTCTCGATACCGAGATACTCGACTTCACTCGTCACGATACGTCCATGCTCGATGGTCTTGCCGTTCCAGGTTGGCGAACAAGTGTGCGTGGTCAGCGGCGAACGCTCGCCCGGAACAAGGTTCACGAGCGCCATCTTCCAAGTCTCGTCGGCAATGGGGTGAAAGCCGATGCTGAAACGACCGGTTGGGCGCGAAAAACTTTGCTTGGAGTATTCACCATTGGCGAAGACGACTGAATGAATCTCCGAAGAGGCAACCCATTTGGAGACGACCCCTTGGAGCACGCCATCGAGAAATACCCGACTGCTACCGTGCAGTGGCTCCCACTTGGCCGACACACTCTGCTGCACATCACGCACGAGCGTGCCGTTCGGCGATACAGTGAAGGTTCGCAAACTGCGGCTGTCATCGGGATTGAGCGTCACACTGAAGTTCTCGTAGTGGTGCTCGACACCGCCAGCGCTGCGGATACGGACCCGTCCTTCCCAAAAAATCGGCTTTACGCTCATGAGCGAAGAAACTCCCGTATTGCGCTCGCTGTATCTTCAGGTTTTTCCTGATGCACGAATGATCCGACACCGCCGATGGTCACGCTCGTTACGCGCTTCAACAACTTCTCGGCGGCGATGCGGTGCCGCAGATAGGGACCCGAATCGCCGTAAAGAAGCAGGGTCGGCACATCGACCTGCGACAAAAGTGCCGATAAGCCCTCGCGGCGCACACCGCGTTCGGACGCTCGAATCCAGCGACCGGCCATGGCGCGGCTCTGGTTCATCTCTTCAATGAATGCGGCGCTCATGCCGAACCTCGCTTGCGCCTGTGCTGCGCTGCGCGGCAACGGATTTCCCGCCGCGTCATAGATCGGCGGGTCGACACGCGCTTCGTCGGCGAGAATCGTCGCCAGCGGATCGCGGGGATACACCGCCGTACTGACGAGAATCAGACGAGCGACGGTCTCGGGCCACAGCGCTGTCAGCGTCGCCGCGATGCAGCCGCCCAAAGAATTACCGACCAATACACACCGCTCGATCCCGAGCTCATCAAGCGCTGCCCGAATCATTGCTGCCGACTCCGCCAGAGTCTGCACTTGGGGCGGCTCGCCCAGCATCCGCGAGGAGCCGTGGCCAGGTGGGTCGATGCCGATCAATCGATACTCTGCGTCGAGTCGGCTCGCAACAGCCGACCAGTCGGCGATCCAGCCACCCAACTTGGGCAAGAGCACGAGCGGAAGTCCTCTGGACTCCGCCCCGGCGACGGCGTAACCGATGACACCCCCCGGACGAAGCACCGTGCCGCGCTGCCGCCATGGCCCGGGGTCCGACTGCGTCATCGTCGGCGAGAGCGCATCAGCACCCTCGCCGACCGCAGATGCCACGGCGGGCACCATTGCGGGTACCACGACCGCCGTCGCCGAGCCGACGGCCGACGCCAACAACGTTCGTCGGTTCAGCGACGAGTTGCGAGTCATTCAATTCAACTGATAGTTGAAGCGCAAACCCACCTTGCGCAGCGGTGCGGGCCCGATGATCAGGTTGTTGCTGCCGTTGAACGTGTCGGCCGTTCTGCCGATGTTGATCGGCTTGCGATCGTTGAACACATTCTCGGCAAACAACTCGATCAGGTACCGATCGGCGCGAACGCCAAGTCGTGCATTGGCAACCGTTTTCGGACCTACCCACGACACATTGGCTTCGGTTTCGTACTGCTTGCCCGTGTAGAGCACATCGCCGCGCACATAGCCCGTCCAACCGCTCTGCAGTTCGCGGGAATAGGTTCCGGACAGCGAGCCCGTGACCGCCGGGTAACGCTCAAGGCGGTTACCTTTGGGATTTTCGTCCCCCGTGATACTTCGGCACGCCGCGCAGGTGGTGTTGCCGATCTCGGTCTCGTTATAGGCGAACGTGCCCTCAAAGAGCCAGGACTCACCCGCTTTCAGTTGCGCCTCGAGTTCAACGCCATGGAGATCCGCCTCACCCGCCGGCAAAACAACGGTGATCAAGGTGAAGATATTGTTCTGATTGCGATAACCGAGGGTCTGCTGGATCTGCTTATCCAGCCATTTGCCGTAGTACGCCGAGGCGAGCACCTGCAGGCGCTGATCGAGGAACACGCCCTTCGCGCCCACCTCGAACATCCGCAGCTGCTCTTCGTCGACCAACACGGGCACATCGGCCTGCTCGCGCAACTGCGCCTGGAATGCGGCCGGCAACGAGAACACGTTGGCGTTGAATTGCGACGGCCGAGTACCTTCGGAGTATGAGACGTAGAGATTGGCACCGTTGGCCATTTCGTATTGCAGGATCGCACGCGGCGTAAATGAGTCGCTGGTACCGTCGAGGTTCAGGCCGCCCGGCGTCAAGATCTGGTTGATGATCTTGTCCGTCTGATATCGCGCCTCGAGACTCAGTTTCATTGCCTCGGTGAAGTCATAGGTCAATGCACCGAACACGCCAAGCGTCTCGTTGCGCGAGAGGCTCAATGCACGCCCGGCTGCCGACACTCCGTTCTTGTTGGAGAGCGCACCGCCCGTCAACACGTCCTGCTCGAACCAGTTAACGCCGATCGAGCCCGAAAGGCGCCCTTCCGGATTAGCCAAAAGCCGCATTTCTGCAGACTGGGTGTCGATATCATACGGCGTCAAAAAGAGTGCATAGTTGTTCGGAAACCGATTGGCCGTGTCGACCACATGCGCCCAAAGATTACCGCCCTTGCCATAGTTGGCACTGAGCGTGAACGTGTCGTTGATGTCGTAGTCGACGCGCAGCGTTGCCTGATACGCCTCACGACGCAAACCCATTCCGGTGATGAAATCCTTGCCGAGAAAAACACTGCTACCCGCCACCTGCGAGAGGATGGATGACGGAATCTGCGTGTTCTGCGAGATCCGGTTGCGCGGCGCAGAATCGATCTCACCGCACACGTAGTTGGCAGTACCAGAGCCGTTGATACGCGCATTGCAGTTGTAATCCGCCGAAATCAGGTACGCCTGCGCACCGGCTTGGTCACGATCACGCCATGCAGTGTAAAAACCCCGGATCGACAGCGCATCGCTCGGCGTCAGCAGGATATTGGCTGCCACGCTGTCGGTCGAGCGCCCGCCCAATTCGCCGCCATAGCCGAAGTTGTCGTAGTCGCTGCCACCCTTGTAGTGACGGGCAGAGAGCCGCGCTGCAAGAACGCCATCGATCAACCCGGATTCGATCGAACCGCTGACCTCCGCATTTTCGCGTTGCGCGACACTGGCCGAAAACGACGCGCGAGTGTCGAAGCTCGGATCGCGCGTCACGAGATTCATCGCGCCGGCAAACGTGGAACGGCCAAAGTAAGCGCTTTGCGGACCGCGAATGATCTCGAGACGCTCGAGATGATTGAGTCCGGGGATCGCGCCACCACCGCCGATCGGCACGCCATCCATGAACACGCTGACCACCTGACGATCCGGCGCATCAGAACCCGGGAAGATGCCGCGCACGACAAACGTATTGAAGCCGCGGGTCGCCACCGAGCTGCCCTGGGTCTCGTAACGGAAACCGGGCGCGAACGCGTTCAGGCTGTTGTAATCGATAATGCCACGGTCCTGCAGCGCCTCCGTCGAAAGAGCAGTGACGGACACCGGCACCTCGACGAGACTTTCCGCTGATCGACGGGCAGTCACCACGACTTCGGAGAGCCCAATGTCATCAGCGCCGCCATTGCGCGAAGCATCCTGTGCACCAGCGGTTCCACCGGCAATAATCGACGCCACCAGCGCGGACAAGAGACCACGACGACGCGACTGATCTTTGAGTTTCACGGTTTTCGTCTCTCCAATTTGATAGTTGTACTGACCCGAGATCGGCGCGACGGTGACGACGCCCCGTCCGGTGAGACGGCCTTGCAGACCCGTATCCTTCAACATCAATCCGAGCGCTTCGCGTACGGTGTACACGCCAGCGAGTGGCTTGACGTCCGAGGCCCGGTTGAGTTCGTGCGGATAGAGCAATTGGACACCGGCCTGCTGGGCGAGAGCCTCCAACGCGCCACCTAAGGTGGGTTCATTGATATTGAAGGTGTACCGCGGTTCGACGGCCGTGGCAGCAGGCAAAACGACCCACGGCCAAGATCCCACGACGCAGCACATCAGAAACATCGCCCATCTTCCGCGCCTTGTCCGCGCGCACTGCTCTCCGGCGTCCCCCTTCAGACTGAAGACCATCCCTAGCGCTAAGACAGATGACAACTTAAAACCCACAGCTCAGCGACGAACATCAATGTGTGCAGCGCCGTCGGCGTCACGACGTACCTCGACGCCGAACAGGCTCTCGAGACCTTCAAGCATGCTGTCAACATCCCCGACCTTGAAACGTCCACCGATCGGGATCGTACGCAACCGGTCGTCCTCGATGAAAATCGGCACCCCGGAATATCGGCTCATCTGGCCGACCACCTCCGATAACGGTTCGCCGGCAAATACGATGACACCCTCGCGCCACGCCAAGCGGCGCTCGAGGTCCATCGAGGCGAGTCTCTCGATCCGCGCCACGCCGGCATCGACGATCGCGCGCTGCCCTACCGTCAGCGGCGTCAGGAGCCGTGCCGCAGGCTTGATCCGCACCTCGCCAGAGCTGCCCGCAGTGACCGGCCGCTCGGCCACCTCCACGCGCCCCTGATCAACCAACACCTCGATGCGATCGCCGGTGACCGCAACACTGAAGGCCGTGCCCGTTGCACGCACCACGTTTCGGCCGGTGTCGACGAGGAATGGGCGCTCAAGGTCATGGGCCACCTGAAAATACGCCTCGCCGCTTTCTAGTCGAATCCGGCGCTCCCATCGATCGATCTGTACTTCTGCTCGGCTATCGACGTTGAGAACCATGGTCGAGCCATCCACGAGCTGCAGTGTGCGCTGCACCCCGGGGACCGTGGAAACAGTCTGCAGTTGCGTCGACTCGACGATCCAGCGCAAATCTTTGGTAAGTAAAAACCCACAAGTCGCGAGCAAAAACGAGGCGGCGACCGCAATACCGGCGCGCCACCGCCGTTGACGAATGACCTGCGGCTCGAGCGAGTCGACGAATTGACTCAACTCGTGCAGCTGCTCGGACGGCGCAGTCCCCTCCCACAGCGCACGAATGCGGCGCCATGCGTCACGCTGCGCAGCGCCGCGTCGTAACCACGCCTCCAGCTGCGTGCGCTCCGCGACCGACAACTCACGTACCGCGGACATCGCAACCCACGACGCAGCCTCCTCTTCGATGCGGCGCAGGTCTGGAAAAGACAGGATCTTCGGGGTCCTAATCAAAGTCGCTCCCCGCAGAAAACCGGTTCATCCCGTCACGCAGGCCATCGAGATCGGCCGCGATCGGCACCAAGTCCACAGGATCGATGCCGATCGAGCGAAAGTACTGGCTGCACTTGAGTAGCCCCGAGGCCACATGTTTCTCGACCGCGCTGCCCGAGATGCCGAGTCGCGACGCAATCTCCATGACCTTCAAACCCTCCACTTTGCGCAGCCAAAAGACCTGTCGACAGGCAGGCGGCAGCTCGGCAATGGCACGCGCGAAATGCAGCAAGCGTCTGCGGGAATCCACCACGTCTACCGGGTGACTCGCGCCCGTGTCGGTAAAGACATCCGAACCGCCAAAATCCTCAGTCGAGCAATTCATCCTCCGCCAACTACGATTCACCTCGTTCAGCGCGACATGCTTGGCCACGGTGAACAACAGCGATTTAGGCGCACGGATCTCGCGATCGCCACTTGCTGCAAAAGCACGGAGAAAGGTTTCCTGGAGGGCGTCCTCGACGTCCTGCGGACGCCTGAGCAGTCGCCCCAGATAGCGACGAAGCGCCGCCTCGTGCTGCAGGAATATGTCGACCAGTTCGGACATTTCGGAGCGGTACCCGCCGAGTCAGTAGCCGGAAGCCCCGGACGCTAACACGGCCGATCCCTTGGGGATTGCCACGACGGACCCGGCGTCATATGGGCACCGCTCTACGGAATCGAAGGAGAGTTCCGACCGAGCCCGAAAAGCGCGCTCAGCGCCGGTCATTCTCGTCTACACGCCGTAGGAACAACAAAATTTTACCGCTTGCTGTTTTGCCGGACATTTGGTTCCATACTGGAATAATTATTAGAAAACGCAACAAAATCGTGGAGTTGCGTTACTGCGGGGAGACACATGGCGAAGAACGTCCGTTTCGGCGAATACCTGCAGGCCGTCACCGTGGACACAACATCCGTGCCCTACGGCAAGGTGTTGCCCAAACCGCAATTCGACGCCGAAGGGCGCGAAATCCCGCAAAAAATCACCAAATTGAATATGTCCGGTGTGGACATCGTCAACTTGCTGCAGCCCTATCTCAGCGTTCGCTTCATGGAGCAAGTTCGCGCGGTCGTACCACTGGCGGTGTTCCTGGCGATCTTCCAGTGGCTCGTTCTGCAACGGACGGTGGCTGATGCCACGCTGATCGGCACGGGGCTGCTCGCCGTGATGATCGGTCTGATGATTTTCATGGAAGGCCTGAAGCTTGGGTTGATGCCCTTCGGGGACATCATCGGCAGCAACCTGCCACGCAAGCTACCCCTTCCCGGTGTGCTCACCGTCGCGCTCTTGCTCGGCATCGGCGTGACGTACGCCGAGCCTGCCATCGGCACGCTGCAAGTGGCCGGCTCCATCGTGGATCCGGAAAAAGCCCCCTACCTTTACACGATGCTCAATGAGCGGGCGGGCAGCACCGTGCTCGTCGTCGGGATCGGAGTCGGTATCGCGGCAGTCCTCGGGACGATCCGCTTTCTCTACGACTGGAGCCTCAAGCCTCTCATTTACTTCAGCCTGCTGCCGGTCGTGCTGCTCACGGCGTACTGCGCGATGGACGATGACCTTGCGACCGTGGTGGGCCTGGCGTGGGACTGTGGCGCCGTTACGACCGGTCCCGTGACAGTGCCGTTGGTGCTAGCCCTCGGCATTGGTGTTGCGAACTCCGGTGGCAAGGGCGATTCCCAGCTCTCGGGTTTCGGCATCGTCACCTTGGCTTCGGTCTTCCCGATTCTCGCGGTACTCGCGCTGGCTGTATTCTGGAAGTTCACCGTACCGGTGGACGTCATCCTGGCGGAGGTCGCCGCCAAGAGCGCCGCCGCGGCCGCCGCTGCAGCACCGGCTTGGTACGAGGTATCGCCCGGCCTCGATGTGCGTCTTGGCGTGCAGGCCATCGTGCCCCTCGTGATTTTCTTGATGGTGGTGCTGTTTGGAATCCTCAAAGAAAAGCTCCCGAATGCCTTCATCATTGTGTGGGGCCTCTTCCTCTGCGTGCTCGGCATGTGCACCTTCAACGTCGGCCTTACCTACGGCCTTGCGGCCTTGGGCTCGCAGACCGGCTCGCTGATTCCCGGAGCGTTCGTTGCGATCGATGCGATGCCGAATGCACCGCTCTACCCCGCTGCCGTCGGCATCTTCCTGGCGGCCGCGTTCGCATGGGCCTTGGGTTACGCAGCGACGATGGCAGAGCCTGCACTCAATGCGCTCGGACTGACGGTGCAGAACCTCACCAACGGCGCATTCAAAAAATCGATGCTGATGTATGCCGTGGCGATTGGTGTAGCGACGGGCATCATGCTCGGCGTGTGCAAGTTGATCTTCAATTTCAACTTGCTCTACATCCTCGTGCCGGGATATGCGATTGCGCTGGTACTCACTGCCCTCTCGACCGAGGAATTCGTCAATGTCGGTTGGGATAGCGCAGGCGTAACGACCGGACCTGTGACGGTCCCGCTGGTACTCGCGATGGGACTGGGCTTCGGCGAGGCGGTGGGTGCCCTCGAGGGCTTTGGCATCCTCGCAGCCGCCTCGATCGCACCGATCTGCGCCGTACTGGCTCTTGGCATCTACGTGCAATGGAAAACCAAGAAAGAATTAGCCGCCAGCGCTGCGGACGCCGCTCGCTGATCCAATCCGAACTTTGCCTCTAACGCGCCAGGAGAGATTCATGGCCAAGCGCAGAATGACCAACCTGATCGACGTGTCGCTGATGACCTGCGTCATCCAGAAAGGCATGGCTGACACCATCAACAACGCCCTTCTCGAACTCGGCGTGCAAGGTGCCACCGTTCACATGGGCGTCGGCACCGGTGTGCGTGAGCGCATGGGCCTGCTCGGCGTCGCCGTCGATGTCGAGCGCGAGATCATCAGCTTCATGGTGCCGAGCGATCAGGTCGATCGCATCTTCGAGCGAATCTTCATCATCGGTCGACTCGACACCCCGGGGATGGGCTATCTCTATGTGACGCCCCTACTTCAAGCGGCGACTTATCTTCCACCCAATCTGGTGGAAGGCAAATGAACGAAGTGCCACGGATCGACTACACCCGTCTCATCACTTGCGTGATGTACGAGGGCGGTGCCGAGGCGGTCATGGAGTCGTTGTACCGCCGCGGTATCCATGAGGCCTATTTTTATTCCGCTCGGGGCAAGCCGATCGGTCGCGCGAGTGAGGCCGGCAATCTGCCAGAGATCCCCAAGACCGAGATTCTGCATGCGGTGGTCTCTGCCGACCAGTCGGACTACATCTATTCGATGATCTACCAGGACTTTCGGTTGAACGAACCCGGCGTGGGCATGATCACCGTAAATCGCCTCAATCGTTCGTCACGCCTCGCGCTCCCTGAGGGAGTCGCGTTCGTGTCGACGCTTCGCTAAGGAGTAATCCATGAGTGACGAACTGAAAAACCGGGCACAACGCAACAAGCGACTGATTTTCGATGCGGAAGCCTACGTCTATCAAAACGTCGCGCTTGTCTCCGTCTCGCGCGGACGCTCGGACGAGAATATCGTCGAAGCACTCAAGCTGTATGCAACGGCCTCCAACAGCAATCGCGAACTCATCATGCGAATGACCGACGATGTCTATCGCAACCGCATGGCGATTTTGGAGTCGCTGCAACCAGCAACACCTGAGCAGACGATTTTCAAGACTTCGATGACGAATCGCAGTCGTATCGAGAATCTCGACCATCGCTCCAAAATCAATCGTCAGCTCATCGAAGCTAACGACAAAATGCTTGAGGCGTATCGACTTATCAAGGAAGCGACCGCACTCTTCGCCGATATCAACGACTCCATGACCGAGCACTGCGATGATGCCGCAGACCGCAACGCCCAATATTTCGATGGTGAATTGGCACACCAGATGCAGCAGGCCGCCGATCAATCCAACACTGAGCGAGTCAACGAAAATCTGGAACTAATCGCCGCCATCCGCGAGCGCGCTCAAGGCAACCGCGAACGACTGCAGACTCGATTCGACACGGCGAGTGCCGAGTCGGCGGCGCTCACCGATATCGAGGAAAGATTGGAAAGCCAGCGCGCGGAAATCATGGCGCTACGCGAGAAGATAGACGCCAATCAGCGTCGCGTCGCCGATACGATCTATAAAGTTTGAGCGTGCCGCCAACTCGCAGCAACGCCTGGCGCCGCCGGCTGGCTTGGCTGTTTGTTGCCGCAGGAGGGATAACCATCGCCCTCTTCATGCTGGGCTTCCACCATGGAGAGGAATGGGCCCGTGTCCTTCGTGAGCGCGTGCTCGGGCTGTCGCCCTGGTGGTTTCTGCTCATCACGCCGATCACGCTCGGCGGAATTCGCTACTTGACGCTGCGCTTCGTGCCGTCTGCTGCCGGCAGCGGCATTCCACAGGTCATGGCGGTGACGGAGCAGCCACGCGCGATCAAAAAGGCAACCGGAAGCTGGCTGCTCAGTCCGACCGACGCGCTCTTCAAGGCAGTCGCCGTATGCCTTGCCATGGCTGGCGGTGGCACGGCGGGCCGTGAGGGGCCCGCCATTCAAATCGGCGCATCCCTGCTTGCCTCGTGGTCCCGTCTCCTGGGCAAGATCACGATACCGCCTCGCGTCATTGTCATCACCGGCGCCGCTACGGGCCTTGCCGCCGCGTTCAGCACGCCCTTTGCCGGCGTCATGTACGCCTTCGAGGAGTTTCTCTGGCGCAAGCGCTACCGCTCGAGCGCGATCGTCGCCGTCACGGTCGTCGTCGCCGCACTCGCCACTTGGTTGCTTACCCAGGAACGACAGTTCTTCGACATCCCTATCGATTCGCCCGTCTCGCCCCCATGGTGGAGTTTGCTTGTCCTCGCCGTGTTTTGCGGGGTTACGGCGGGGGCGATGGGTTGGCTGATGGTGATCGGCTTGCCACGCATGATGCCCGCGGCCCGCAGCCCCGCACACGGCGGTCTCATCGCCGCCGCGATCGGTGTCGGGCTCGCTCTGCTCGGCATCTGGACTGGCGGTCTCTCGATGGGCTCCGGTAACGAGACGAGCGCCCTGCTACTCGATCCTGCAGCCACCCTCGAATCGGATGTTGTTTCCATCGGCTTGACCAAAGCGGTCTCGACGACGCTGACCTTTGCCACGGGTGTACCAGCAGGAATTTTGACGCCTTCGCTGGCGATCGGCGGCGGCTTTGGTTACGACTTCGCACTGCTCACCGATCTCATCGATGCCCGGCAGTTGTTGGTGCTCTTCGGTATGACGGCCTTTTTGGCGGGCGTGATCCGTACCCCGATCACCACGGCCCTGATCGTGGCAGAGATGAGCGGCTTCTACAGCTACGGGATCGAATTGATGATTTGCGCGCTGATCGGCTGCTACAGCGCCAAAGCCATCATGCGCGAAAGTGTTTACGAAGTAACGTTGCATCGAATTCTCAAACCAATAACGAAATAAGCCGCACACCGGCAGAGGCCTCTGATGACATCGGCACTGGCAGGTCTGAATAGGGAACTCAACCACCCCAGCACGCCGCTGGGCCGTGGCTACATGGCGTTCATGATCGCGACGATCTTCGGCTCGATTTTCTTCATGTTCCTGATCGAGGAATACCCGAAGTACTACACCCACGATCACCCGCTCGTCATCACGGTCGAGGCGTTCTTGCTGCTGGCGTTCTCGGTGGATTTCCTGCTGCGACTCGTTTGTTTCAAATCCAGCGACTGGAAAAACGGCATATTTCTGATCTTTGACGGTCTTGCGATACTGCCATCGCTGGCGATCGTGGCGATGGCGCTGGGCTGGGATGTCCATCCCGAAAATGTCGTGGTCTTCACTCTTCTGCGACTCTTCAGATTGCTGCGCGTCTTGAAACTGCTGCGCATGGGCAATCTGCTCGTCGAGGTGCTGGGTGTATCGGTTTTCACCATGGTCTTCGGCGCGATCGCGCTGCACCTTGGAATCCGGGTTTTCGCGCAGATGCTGCAACCCCTGTTCGGTGTCGATTTGCATGACTACATCGACGGGCCGGTGCTGCTGATGGCGGTGACTGCGGTGGGCTCGGCTTTCGGTATTTCGATGGCCATCACCTTTGGCATGGTGAACAAGAAGCGCGAGGAGATTGGCGAACTGCATCGAATCGCCATGGACGCGGTTGACGGATTTGAGCGGGACTTTCGCGACGTCTTCCACGAGACCGTCGATGCACAAAAGCGCGAACAGATCTTCGGCAAGTTCAGGAGACGAATCGACGGGTTTGTAACCGCTCAAGTACCGTACGAAGAAATGAAGGCAGATACCGCCGAGTTCCTCGATCAGGTCCGAACTGTTGTCAAAGCCCGACCAAGCATGGATGTGCCGTTTCACGCCGTGCTGGTGCAACGGCTGGCCGTCTTCCTCACTCGCACCCAGAGCAGCTTTCCGCCGGCGTTCTACGCGTGGATGAAGCTATTGGCAAATCTCTACTTCATCCTCGTGATGCTGGCGGCGCCCGGCATCATCGGGCTCTGTGTGCAGTTGCTCGTGATCTTTGTGTTCTACGGCTTGCTGATGATCATCGAGGATATGGACTTCGCGATCGACAGCAGTGCCACGCTGTTCAATGCCAAGATCCTACGGGTCTGAGGAGATGGTGCCGGAAATAGGATTCGAACCTACGACCTACGCATTACGAATGCGCCGCTCTACCAACTGAGCTATTCCGGCATCAGGATCCCGGTCAGCAGCCGGGGTGCGGATATTAAACGCGCCGCAGGCGGATGAAAAGTTCGATGCCGGCGTACTCCATCCCCTCGGGGGGTGGAGGCAGACGCTCGAAGCGAACCTCATGGGGCATCAGGTCGGTCAGCGCGCCCGTGTCCACGTCGCGAAAGTGGAAATGCGGCTCAGTGTTGGAGTCGAACCAGGCCCGATCTCCGTCGACCGGCAACGGGCGGATGACCCCCTTGGCCGCAAACAGATTGAGGGTGTTGTAGACCGTCGCCTTGGAGACCCGCACGCCACTCGCGCGAAGCTGCGCAAGAAGCTGATCAGCCGTCAGGTGCTGGGGCGCAGTGAGCAGCAGTGCCGCGATCCGCAGCCGCTGGGACGTGGGGTGTATGCCGCAAGACCGCAGGCGATCGGTCAAAGGGCTCGGTGTGGCGGGGACCATCATGCGGTCGAATTATAGGTCAGTTGGTCGCGCCCGAGCCACCCGCTGCGCCCGCACCCGTCACCGGTACACGAAGCTCGCGGGGCAAGCCGAACACCACATGCTCCTCGCGACCCACCAACTCCACCGGCGCCTCGGCGCCCCAGACGCGCAGCCGCTCGATAACCTCGCGGACCAGCACCTCCGGGGCCGACGCCCCGGCGGAGATACCGACACACTGTTTGCCGGCGAACCAGCCCTGATCGAGATCAGCCGCCCCATCGACGAGGTAAGCCGGGATACCCGCACGGTGACCGAGTTCGACGAGGCGATTGGAGTTCGAACTCGTCGCCGAACCCACCACGACGAGGACATCACAGTCCCGAAGCAAATCTTTGACAGCATCTTGCCGGTTCTGCGTCGCGTAACAAATGTCTTCCTTGCGCGGCGTCACCAACTCTGGGAAGCGCCGTCGCAGCGTCGCCACGATCTCGGCGGTATCGTCGACCGACAGCGTCGTCTGCGTGACGAAGGCGAGCTTGGCGGGGTCGGAAACCACCAGCCGCTCGGCATCATCGGCGGATTCGACGAGGTGGATGTGCCCGCCGAAGGAGGCATCGAAACGACCCAAAGTCCCCTCCACTTCAGGGTGCCCGTCGTGACCGATGAGGATCACTTCGCGCGCCTCGCGCGCATAACGCCGCACTTCCATGTGTACCTTGGTGACGAGCGGACAGGTCGCATCGAATACATTGAGACCACGTTGTTTCGCTTCGTCTTCGACGGCTTTGGAAACACCGTGTGCCGAGAAGATCACCGTGGCGCCGTCCGGCACCTCGACGAGCGCCTCGACGAACACGGCGCCCATGGTCCGCAAGCGCTCGACGACATGTCGATTGTGTACGACCTCGTGACGCACGTAGATCGGCGCACCGAACAGGGTGATCGCGCGCTCGACGATATCGATGGCGCGATCGACGCCCGCACAGAACCCACGCGGATTCGCGAGCCGAAGTTTCATCGATTGCGCCTCCAATCCTGTATCGCATCCCAGATAAGCAGCGCCGCGCCCACGGTGATCGCCGCATCGGCGATATTGAACGCGGGGAAGTAAGCCTGCTGCCAATGCACATGAATGAAGTCGACGACATACCCGTGCTCGATGCGATCGATCACATTGCCGATGGCGCCCGCCATGACGAGCGTCAGCGCAGCGGAGAGGATCGCCTCGCGCCGCGCGTGCAGCGTGCGCAACCAGACGAGCAGCAGGACCGTGACGACGATGGCGAGAACGGTAAAGAACCAACGCTGCCAGCCACCCGCCCCCGCCAGAAAGCTGAATGCGGCGCCCGGGTTGTGCAATCGCGTGATATCGAGCCAGAAAAAAACCGGCGTGTACTCACCGAGCAAATAATTGACTTCGATCCATCCCTTGCTGAGCTGATCGGCCACGACAAGCACGAGGGCAATGGGCAACCAGCGCCAGCCACACTCGCGCGACGGCATGCTGCGGATCGATTCGCGAAGCGCCGTCAGACTCACGCCAAACACTCCCAGTCGAAAGATTTCATGCGAATCGTCTTGTTTCGCCCACACCCGCGACATTGACCACGCATCGACCGCAGAG
>JBILGD010000016.1:0-34428 GCA_044351225.1 Steroidobacteraceae bacterium | reverse complement strand
CTTCGGGCGCCGGCGAGTCTGGATGCTGGTGGGTACGCCGATCGCGCTGATCGCCGCGTTTTTCCTGTTGTTGCCGCCGCAGGGGGCGGGGCCGCTCTATTTGCTGATGTGGCTTGTGGTGTTTTACGCAGGCTGGACGATGGTTTACGTGCCTCACCAGACTTGGGGCGGCGAACTCTCGGACGATTACGCAGAGCGTACGCGGATCGCCGGGTTTCGCGAGAGCGGGGCTTTTTTCGGCTATCTCTGCGCCAGCGCCGTCGGGATTTTCTACTGGATCTGGGTGAAGGGGGTGGCCTTTCCGAGTTACGCCCAGATTGTGCAATCGGTGGGTGTTTTCTTTGCAATTGCGCTGCCGCTTGCCATTCTTTGGTGCTTTGCGCGGGTTCCGGTGGCGAATGCGCAGACCGAGCGAACGCCGGGTTGGGGTGAGTTGATCGGCATCCTCACTCGCAATGCACCATTCCGTCGTCTGATCGGCGCCTATTTCATTGATCGCTTGGCGATGGGCATTTATTTCGGCGTTCAACCGGTGCTGATCTCGCAGGCACTCGGCTTGCAGCAGCACGTGTTGACCGTCGCCATCGTCAATACGGTGGCCGCAGTGCTGCTGGCGCCGCTCTGGGTGCCGATTGCGGGTCGACTCGGCAAGCACCGTGCATATTGCGTAGCCAATCTCCTCACGGCCGCCGCGTACCTCTCGCTGTTCGTGGTGCCGGCGGGGACGGTGGTGCCGGTGTTGCTCGCCAACGTGTTGATGGCATTTGGTAATGGCGGGACCATGATCACGCCGCCCGCCATGACTGCTGATGCGGTCGACGCCGACGAGTTGCAATCGGGGGTGGCGCAGATGGGTGGTCACATGGCTTTTCTGGCCTCGGTGTTCAAGTTCGGCATGGGCTTTGGTCTCTTCATCGGGCTCGGTTTCCTGAGCTTGTTTGGCTACGTCGATATGAGTCAGGCGATGACGCCGTCGCTGGAGCAGGGCATTCGGCTTGGTGCATCGTGGTTGCCGGCGCTGATGCTGGTGCTGCCCGTGTTTTTGATGTGGCGCTATCCGATCGATGAAGCAAAACACGCGGAGATTCGTGCCGCGCTGGCAACGCGGCGGGCGATACATAGTGGGGGAGAAACATGATGCCGATCCTCAAATGGCTACTGCGCATCGTCGGCGGATTGCTGGGGGTCGCGGGTGCCGCACTGGTCACGCTGCTCTTGGTGATCTGGGTGGCCGACCCGACCGTGTTGCGCAACATGTTGTTCGGTCAATTGCCGACGGATCCCACAGGAGTCGAGAAATCACAGCCACAGGAGGCCGTGCCCGGCGCAAGCGCGGCGGCGCTGTCGCTAGAGCCAGCGCAGGATATTGCAGCGGAGGGGCTCGCAGCCGCCGAGGCGTACGCGACGGCCACCGAGTCGGTAGCGCTGCTCGTCTGGCATCGCGGTGCACTGCGTTACGAAAAATACTGGGCGGGCTTCGGGCCCGAGACGCGGACCAACCCCAACTCCATGCACAAAACTGTGCTCGCCCTGCTCGTGGGTGCCGCGGTGGCGGATGGTTATATCGATTCTGCGGACGCACCAGCCGCAAAGTGGTTGACCGAATGGCAAGATGATGCGCGGCGCGAAGTGACCGTGCGCGAGCTGCTGCAGATGGCGAGCGGGCTGGAGATTCCCGTTTTCGGCACCTGGAAGTCGGCCAAGATCCTGCTAGGCTCGGATCTCGCGGGCGGCGTACTCGCACTGCAGTCCGCTGAGCCGCATGGCAGTCGTTTTCAGTACAGCAACGCAAGCTCGCAGTTGCTCACTATCCTGCTCGAACGTGCCACCGGCCAAAGATATTCCTCGTATCTGTCCGAGCGCTTATGGAAACCGTTGGGCGCGGCAGACGCCGCCCTTTGGATGGATCGTGAAGGGGGCTTGCCGCGCGGGTTTTGCTGCATCTTCGCCACGGGTCGTGACTGGCTGCGCGTGGGTCTCTTGATCCTCGAGCGTGGTCGAGTCGGTGAACGCCAACTCATCCCGGCGGCGTGGATCGACGAGATGCTCACGCCATCGCCACGCAATCCGAACTTTGGAATGCATGTGTGGTTGGGCTCGCCGCCGCAGCAAGAGCGCCCTTATAACGATTACTCGATCAAGGCGTTTCACTCCGAGCCCTTTGCCGCAAGCGACGTTGTGTTCATCGACGGCTTCGGCGGGCAACGCGTATACGTGGTGCCATCGCTGGAGCTGATCATCGTACGTACCGGAAAATCGCAGACGGATTGGGATGATGCCCGTTTGCCCAACGCGCTCATTCGCGCCATTCGTCAAGCGCCATTCGCCGAGGAGGTCAAGCCATGAGCCTGCAGAACCGTCGCACGCTGGAGCGTCTGCTCTCGGTGCTGATTTTTGCGCTGGTGTTGTTCCAGATGTATCAGTCGACCAAGGTCGGCGTAACGCCGCGCGGCACTGCGGCGCGCGAAGCGCTGCAGCATCTGCATATCTCTAACGGCTTGAGCGTGTTGCTGTTGCTCATTCCGCGATTCTGGCTGTGGTTCACGTTACCGCGGCCGGTGCGCCCCACGCGCGTGCCGCCTGCGGCGGATGATTTTGCGCGCGCTTGTACGCTGCTCCTGTGGCTGACGCTCGCCGCCTTCTGCCTGACGGGTCCGCTATTCGCGTGGGCAGAGGGTCACGCGGTCGCGTGGTTCGGGATCTTCACGCTGCCCGCGCTGCTGCCCGAGAGTTATCGATTGACGGTAACGCTCGGCTATCTGCACAGCATGATCGGATTTTTGATTCTCTATGCGACCGGACTCACTGTGCTGGTCGGCTTGTGGCAAGCGCTGCGCTATCGGATCGGGCCGTGGCGACTCTTGCCGGGCTTCGATTGGGGCGGGGCAACGACCGCGGATCTCGCGCGCAGCAGCTCGGCCTGGCGATTCGCGCACGCGGCGGTTTTTGCCGGGATACTCGCGATCTCGGCGTGGACGCCGTACCGCGTGTTTGGCGTCGTGCCGTTTACGACGGGCAAGCAACTCGTCGAATCGGGTCCGCCGCCCGCGGTCGATCCCTATATCGGGGTCGGCGAGGTCCCGGTACTCACGGGTCAGACACAGCAGGATTTCATGTGGTGCCGGTTCTGCCACAGCTTCGAGCAGGGCGGAGCGCATGCCGTCGGTCCGAATCTGCATCGGGTGTTCGGACGGCGTGCCGCCAGTGCACCGGGGTTTTACTATTCCGGTGCGTTCGTCGAGGCGGGCAAATCCGGGTTGGTCTGGGATGAAGAAAGCATCAGCGAACTGATTGCCGATCCCGCGAAATTTTTGGGCGGCGAGCATCGCATGCGCTACAAGCCGATCACCGATCCGGCTGAGCGCGCGGAGATCATCGCGGCCTTGAAGGCGGCGACGAAGTAAGTCGTGCGCAGCGCTCAGCGCTGCTCGAGCGTCGCCTTGTCAGCGAACGGGGTGGCCGAGGTCGGCCAGTCCCGTAGCCGACGGCTCGCGCCTTGGTCGTCCTTGAGCCAAGCGTCCAGAAAGAGCTTCGTTGCGGCATTGAAGGCATCGAGATACGCCGGCGCGTCGGGTGATCGCGGCAGATCATCGCGTCCGACGATGCCGCCGAGATAATGATCGGCGCCATCGAGCACGAGCAGATGCTTGTTGCCGGGCGCGATCAGATCATAAGGCAAGCGGCGCCACTCGTAGCCCGTCATGCCGGGTGCCTGGTCCAGATCCTTGGTGCCGACCGTGACCAGTGTCGGCAGCGTGAGCGACAAAAAATCCTCGCGCTGCAGCACGGGAGGCATCGGGCCCGCGCCGCTGAAGATGATTACGGCGCGCACCGCCGGATGTTTGTGACTCACCGGTGCGCCGCTTGCCGGATCACGCAGCGTGCTGCCGCCGATGGTCTGTGCAATCAGTCCGCCGAAAGAATGTCCGGCGATGGCGAGGCGACGTGGATCCGCCCGTTCGGCGAGTCTGGGCACGGCAGTGAGCGCGGTGTCGAGTTGATCGATCAACAAGCGCATGTCTTCGATGCGCCACGCCATGAAGCGCGGATCGCTTTTGCCGCGCACCGCACCGAGTCGCGTGGAGTCACGGTGCGTGACGGCGAGGACCACATAGCCGTGCGCTGCCCAGTCATCGAGGATCGGCGCGTAGTCGTCCTTTGAGCTATAGGCGCCGTGCGAAAAGACGATGACGGGTAACTGTGTTCCTCGCTCGGGTGCGACGATCCTCACGGGTAACTCCGGCTGTCCCGCGGCGCGTGGCAGATTGATTTCGGTGACTTGCACCGCTGTAGTCGACGCACTGGCGAGCATCGTCAACTGCAGAGCCAGGAGGGACAGTAGGGAGGCAGATTTCATATTCGTGATCGGTTGGCTGATTGAAGTCAGGTGGACGTTGCGCCTTGCAGCGATGCCGCAGCGGCATCGCCGGCGATCGCACCCAGGGTGATGGCCATGGACAAGCCAACCGCCGGCAGATAACCCGTCACTCGGGCGCCCGAAATGCTGCGTGCGGCGCCGCCGCCCGCAAAAAGGTTGGGTAGCGGGCTGCCATCGGCGCGGATGACCCGCGCTTGTCGGTCGATCTGCAGGCCGCCCTGAGTATGAAACAGCGCGCCCGTGACCCGCACGGCGCAGAACGGCGGCTGCAGCGGCGCGAGCCCGGCAAAGTCACGGCCGAAGCGATCAGCCGCGGCACGTTCGCGCACCGTCTCGATCGCTGCATACTCGGCGGCCAAAGAGCCTTCAGGCAGCGCGCAGGCGCGCTCGAGTTCGCCCCAGGTCTGACCGCGACGGATCGCACCGACCTCCACGAGCTGACGCTGCTCGACCGAGTGCTCGACACAGGTGGCATGGCGCTGCTCGTCAAAGATAACCCACGCCATACCCTCTGGTTGCGCAAGAACCGGTACACACATGCCTGAAATATTCGCGAGCTCGTGGGTGAAGCGCTGACCTCGTACGTTGACGAGAAAACCACCCTCGATCATCAGCGGATGCGGCACCACGATCTGCTGCGGGTCAGCAAGCGTGCCGAGTCCCTGATAGGCGCTCATATCGGCGACCGCGGCGCCCAGTGCCATACCCCAAAGAATTCCGTCGCCGCGGTTGCCTTCGTGTCCGAAGTAACGCGCGTTCGCCATCTCCGGGATATATTTGGCTACCAGCGCGTGATTGCCGCCGAAACCGCAGGTGGCGAGAACCACGGCCTCGCAGCCGAGTTGTTCGATGACGCCGCCCGGGCGCTCGATGCGCAGCCCCACCACCCGATCGCCCTCGGCATACAAATCGGTGACCCGCGCTTCGGTCATGACTTCGGCGCCGGCGCGCGCGCAGGCATTGGCGAGCAGGGCGAGCAGTTCTTCGCCGTTGCGGCCCGGTGGCAAATGCAGTCGGGGTCTGGAGTGGCCAAGTCCGGTCCATTTGAAGTCGAGTTGCAGCGGTACGGCATGCGCACTCGCGAGCCAGTCCAGTGTCGGGCCGGAGCGCTCGCCGATCAGCCGGGCAAGCAGCGGATCAGCCTCGCCTTCGGTCTTGGCCATGACGTCGGCCACGAACAAATCTACCGAGTCGTCGATGCCTTGCGCGCGTTGTTCGCGGGTGGCGACGCCGCAGACGGCACCGAGCGACATCGAGGTGCTGCCCCAGGGACGCTTGTCGCGCTCGAGCACCAGCACCTCCACATCGCGATCACGCGCGGCGAGGGCGGCCGTCAAGCCGCAGGCACCTGCACCAATAATGGCGAGTGGGATGGTGAACTCGAAGTCCGGAATGGAATCGCGAATGATGCTCATGGAGAAGTGTGTACCTGCCTGATGGCTGCGAAAGTCTAGCACCTGTCTGTTCGCTCACTCGGCGACTAGAATCCAGCGCTGGATTGCTCATCGTTCGGAGGGGTTGCCGATGTCCCAAGCTGTCCATCTAATGCAGGGTGCCGTAGAGGGCGCGCTTGCCGAGTTGCGCCGTGTACTCGGTGCCGAGCGCGTCATCACCGATCGCGCCGAGCTCGAATTTCACTCGCAGGATGTCTATCGCAGCGGCGTGCTGCCCGCTGCGCTGATTCGACCTTCGAGCAGCGAGCAGCTCGCGGCGGCGTTGAAGGCGATCGCACCGACCGGCTTGCCGATCGTGCCGCGCGGTGGTGGTATGTCCTACACCGATGGCTATCTGCCCGCGCGCGAGCAGTCGATCATGATCGACATGTTGGCCATGAATCGCATCGTCGCCATCGACGCGGAAGATTGCTACGTCACGGTCGAGTGTGGCGCCACCTGGAAAGACCTCTTCGATGCGCTTGCGGCGCAAGGGGTGCGTACTCCTTACTACGGACCGCTCTCCGGTTTGCGCTCGTCGATTGGCGGCGCACTCTCGCAGGGCAGCATGTTCCTCGGCTCCGGTCGCTACGGGCCTGCCGCCGACAGCGTGATCGGCCTCGATGTGGTGCTGGTTGACGGCACGGTGCTGCAGTTGGGCAGTCATGCCAACCGCAACGGCGAGCCGTTCTTTCGTCAGGTGGGACCCGACACGCTCGGCATGTTCCTGTCGGATTGCGGAGCGCTAGGCATCAAGACTCGCGCGACTTTTCGCCTCGTGCGACCGCAGACCGAGAGCCGTTATCTGTCGTTCTCGTTTCGCAGCCACACCGATCTTTTTTCGGCGATGGCTGAGGTGGCGCGCTCCGAGCTGGTCTCCGAGCAATTCGGTTTCGATCCGGGATTGCAGGCCGTGCGCATGAAGCGCGCGAGTCTGCGCGAAGATGCCAAGGCGCTCGGCAAGGTGGTGGCGAATTCCGGCAGCCTGCTCAAGGGGCTCAAGGAAGGGGCCAAGGTGGTCATGGCAGGGCGGAATTTTCTCGAGGAGAATTGCTTCTCGGTGCACCTGTCGCTCGATGGCCGTGATGCCGTCGATGCCGATGCCAAAGCGGCTATCGTTCGTCGCATCATGTCGGCGGGCGGGACCGAGGTCGAGAACACGGTGCCCAAAGTCATGCGCGCGAATCCCTTTGCCGAACTCAACAGTATGCTCGGGCCGGGCGGTGAGCGTTGGGTACCGGTGCACGGCACGGTCCCGTTTTCCAGGGCCGCCGCCATGTACGAAGTCTGCGAGGCTGTCTTCGCCCGGCATGCGACGGACATGGAGCGATTCGACATTGATCGCGGCTATCTGGTCAGCACAGTGGGCAACGCAGGCACGCTCATCGAGCCGGTGCTGTATTGGCCCGATGCGCGACTCGGGTTTCATGAACGGGTTCTGGAGGCCGACTACCTCGCCAAATTGGAGCGTTTTCCGGCGAATCCGCAGGCAGCACAGGTGGTCGCGGCGATCCGCGAAGAACTCGCACACACTTTCATGCAGCAGGGCGCGGTGAGTTTTCAGCTCGGCAAGTTCTATCCCTATCAGCAGGGTCTCACGGACTCCGCCGCCGTGTTTCTGCGACAGCTCAAGCGACTCGTCGATCCGCAGGGACGAATGAATCCGGGTTGTCTCGGTTTGTAATAGACTGCGGGTCTCGCCACACGGAAGGTATCCGATGCCCAAGATCGTTGTGCTCTTCAATCTCAAAGCAGGCACCAGCGTCGCCGACTACGAAAAGTTCGCCCGCGAAACCGATCTGCCCATCGTCAACGCTCTACCGTCGATCAATCGCTTTGAGGTGTTGAAGGCGCAGGGTCTTTTGAGCGGAGGCGATTCGCCCTATCAGTACATCGAGATCCTCGACGTCAACAGCATGGAGCAACTCGGCAAGGACGTATCGAGCGAAACCATGCAAAAGGTCGCCGCGACCTTCCGCTCGATGGCGGACAATCCGCTTTTCATCGTGACCGCCGCGCTTTGAGAGCGCGACGAAGCGTGTCGGTTGTGGGGGTAAATTCGGCATGATGCGCTATGCGCTGCGTCGCATCGTTGGGGTGTTCCCGACGCTCTTCATCATCATCACGCTGTCCTTTTTCGTTATCCGTATTGCGCCAGGCGGTCCGTTCGACGACGAGCAGACACTGCCACCAGAAATCAAAGCCAACCTCGAGGCGGCCTACGGTCTCGACAAGCCGTTGCTCGAACAGTACGGCCGCTATCTCTCGGGTCTGGTACGCGGTGACTTCGGTCCCTCTTTCAAGTTCAAGGATTTCACGGTCACCGAACTGATTGCTCAGGGCTTGCCGGTGAGTCTGATGCTCGGGCTATCGGCGGTCTTGCTCGCGTTGCTCATCGGTATTCCACTCGGCACGCTGGCGGCGCTGCGGCAGAACAGTCCCACCGACTACGGCATCATGGCGGTAGCCGTACTCGGCATCGCGCTACCGAGTTTCGTGACTGGGCCGTTGTTCGCCCTGATCTTTGGGCTTTACTTGCGCTGGTTCCCGGTCGCCGGGTACGAATCCGGCGATCCACAGTTCCTGGTGTTGCCGGTGATCACGCTGGCCTTGCCGGTGATTGCCTACATCGCCCGACTGACGCGTGGCAGTCTGCTCGAGATATTGCGTACCAATTTCGTGCGCACCGCGCGCGCCAAGGGACTCGCCGAGCGACAAGTGATTTTGCGTCATGCGCTGCGACCGGCGCTGTTGCCCGTGGTCAGCTATCTCGGTCCCGCCACTGCGTTCGTGATCACCGGATCATTGGTGGTCGAGACTGTCTTCGGTCTGCCCGGCAGCGGGCGCTATCTCGTGCAGGGTGCAATCAATCGCGACTACACCCTCGTCATGGGCATGATCGTGGTCTATGGCGGCTTGACGCTGACGCTCAACCTGATCGCCGATCTGCTCTACGGTTGGCTCGATCCACGGGTGCGCTATGACTGAGCCCGCGCCTTCTGCCCGCGGTTTTTGGGCGGACGCCTGGCGGCGTTTGCGGCGCAACAAGGCCGCCATGTTCGCCGCCACGATCATTTTGCTGATCACCTTGTTGGCTTTCATCGGCCCCGCGTTTTCGCCGCATGCTTTCGATGCGATCGACTGGGACCATATGGCCGTGCCGCCCGGCGGCCCCAACGACCATTGGCTCGGTACCGATCGACTGGGACGTGATTTGTACGTCCGCACGCTCGCCGGTGTGCAAATCTCGTTGCAGATCGGGCTGCTCGCGACCGCGGTGTCGTTGTGCATCGGTGTGCTCTGGGGTGCAACCGCAGGGTATCTCGGCGGACGTATCGACAATCTCATGATGCGCTTTGTCGATATCCTGTATTCCTTGCCGTACATCTTCATCGTGATCATCCTCTCGACGCTCTTCGATCGCGGCAATATCTATGTGCTGTTCCTCGCGATCGGCGCGGTCGGCTGGCTGACCATGGCGCGCATCGTGCGCGGACAGACCCTATCGATCAAGCGCAAAGAATTCATCGAGGCGGCGCTGGCGAGTGGGGTGAGCACGCCCGGAATTCTGCTTCGACACATCGTGCCGAACGTGGTGGGACCGGTGATCATCTATGCCACGCTCACCATTCCGCAGATGATTCTCTTCGAGAGCTTCCTGTCGTTCCTTGGTCTCGGGGTACAGGAGCCGCAAGCGAGCCTCGGCAGCCTGATCAACGAGGGCGCACAGGAGATGGAATCTGCAGTGTGGATGTTGCTGGTTCCCGCAGGGTTTCTGGTTACCTTGCTGACCTGCTTCAATTTTCTTGGTGACGGGTTGCGCGATGCGCTCGACCCGCGGGACCGGTGAGCGCATGAGTGGCAGCGCGCTGTCGATCCGCAATCTTGGCGTGAGCTTCAGCACCCCGGATGGCATCCTTCCGGCGGTCAATGATTTTTCGCTCGATCTGGCGCCGGGCGAATGCATCGGCGTGGTCGGCGAATCGGGGGCAGGCAAGAGCCAATCGTTTCTCGCTGTCATGGGTTTGCTGGCTGGGAACGCGACCGTACGCGGCTCCGCCAGCTTGCAAGGTCACAGTCTGATCGACGATGGGCGTATGGTCGATGCCGCGCAGCTCAACGCGCTGCGCGGCGCGCGCATCGCCATGATCTTCCAGGATCCGATGACCTCGCTGACGCCACACTTGAAGGTGGGCGAGCAGATCGCCGAGTCGGTGATCCATCACCTTGGCCTGTCGCGCGAGGTCGCACGACGTCGCGCACTCGAACTGCTGCAGCAGGTGCAGGTCACTGATGCGGAGCGCAGGCTCGATCAGTATCCGCACGAGCTTTCGGGCGGCATGCGTCAGCGCGTCATGATCGCGATCGCGCTGGCCTGCGATCCGGCGGTGCTGATCGCCGATGAGCCGACCACCGCCCTCGATGTCACCATCCAGGCGCAGATCCTCGCGCTGCTCGCCGACCTCAAACGCAAGCGCGGCATGGCGATGGCGCTCATTACCCACGACCTCGGCGTGGTTGCCGGTATCGCCGATCATGTGGCGGTGATGTATGGCGGTCGCATCGTCGAAACCGGCAGTGTTCGCGAGATCCTGAAGACACCGCGGCATCCTTACACGCAGGCCTTGCTGGCCTCGATGCCGCGTCTTGATGAGCCGGGCGGTCAACCGCTGCAAGCTATTTCCGGACAACCGCCCAATCCGCGCAGTCTTCCGTCGGGTTGCGCGTTTCATCCGCGTTGCCTGCGCGCCGATGATCTTTGCAAGCAAACAGCGCCCCTCCTCAGCACCTCGGGGCGTCGCGTCGCCTGCCATCATCCCGTGGCGCCCGCCGGCACCGAGCTCGGCGGCGCGGGCTCTGTCGCCGAGGTGTCGCGATGAGCCGCACATTGCTGGCGCTGCACCAATTGCGCGTCTGGTTTCCGATCGGCGAGGGGCTGTTCGCCCGCAAAAAATTTCTTCGTGCGGTGGACGGGGTCGATCTCGAACTTCGCGAGGGCGAGGCGCTCGGCATCGTCGGCGAGTCGGGTTGCGGCAAGTCGACGCTCGCGCGCGCCATCCTGCGTCTCGTGCCGATCACTTCAGGACAGGTGGTATGGCTGGGGCGCGCCATCGAGGCAGAGTCGGTTGCCGCGATGCGTCCGTTGCGACGCGACCTGCAAATCGTCTTTCAGGATCCGCTCGCGAGTCTTGATCCGCGCATGACCGTGGGCGAGATCGTCGCCGAGCCGCTGCGGATTCACGCGCCTCATATGAATCGTGCAGAACGCCGAGCAGCAGTCACCGAGATGCTGGCGCGCGTCGGCTTGCCTGCGGACGTGGTGAACCGCTATCCGCACGAGTTCAGTGGCGGACAATGCCAACGTATCGGCATCGCACGCGCGATGGTGCTGCGACCCAAATTGCTGGTCTGCGACGAACCGGTCAGCGCGCTCGACGTGTCGATCCAGGCGCAGATCGTGAATCTTCTGCAGGACCTCAAGCGCGAGTTCGGCATGAGCATTCTCTTCGTCAGCCACAATCTCGCTGTCGTGCGTCGGTTGTGCGATCGGGTCATCGTGCTCTATCTCGGCAAGCCGGTGGAAGTGGCCTCGACCGAGTCGCTATACCTCGCCCCGTCACATCCTTATACGCGCGGCTTGTTGTCGGCGGTGCCGATCCCGGATCCCGATCTGCAGCCCTCGCGTCTTGGTGCCGCGCTGGGCGGCGAATTGCCGTCGCCGCTGTCGCCGCCCTCGGGTTGCGTGTTTCGCACGCGCTGCCCACACGCCATGGAGCGTTGCGCGCAGGAAGCGCCGATGCTAGTAAACCGAGAGGCCGAACAGACGGGGGGCGATCATCGGGTTGCTTGTCTGCGCCCGGAAATCTTTGGCGGCGTCGGCTCGTGACTTTGCATCGATTGCCGGGCAAGGTGGCGCTCGTGACCGGTGCGGGTCGCAGCGGCGGTCTTGGCGAGGCGATCGCACAGCGTCTTGCTGCCGAGGGTGCTGCGGTCGTCGTGACGGATTTGGCGGCCGCCGACGCGCACCTGCCGGCAGATCGAATCGGTTCGACACAGGGCATCGATGAAGTGGTATCAGCGATTCGCGCGGCTGGAGGTCAGGCCGCGGGCTGCACACTCGATGTGCGCGACGAGACACAGGCTGCGGGCGCTGTCGCCTTCGCCGTTCGTCAATTCGGCGCCCTCGACATCCTCGTCAATAACGCCGGTGTGGGCTACCTCATGCAGCCGCTCATCGATATGCCACGCGATCGCTGGGAGACAGTGCTCGGGGTCAATCTGACTGGCGCATTTCTTTGTTCCCAAGCGGCCGCTCGACAGATGATCTTGCAGGGCAGGGGAGGGCGCATCATCAACATCGCGAGTGTCGCGGCCAAGTCGGGGTCCTTGCATCTTGCGGCTTACGCGGCCTCGAAACACGGGCTGATCGGGTTCACCCGCAGCGCTGCCCTCGAGCTCGGCACCCATGGCATCACGGTCAACGCCGTTTGCCCGAATCATGTGACGACGCAACTGGGCGCGGTGCAGAACGCATATCGCGCAGCGCAGCGCGGGCAGTCGGTGGACGAGTATCTCGCCGAGATGCGCGGTCGAATCCCACTCGGCCGGGTGGGCCTCGCTGCGGACACCGCCAAGGCTTGCGCTTTTCTTTGCTCGGCTGAGGCGAACTACATCACCGGAGAGTCGATGAACGTCTCCGGTGGCCAAGAGGTGCACTGATGACGGTGGGTCGCCTGCCGCGCGCCGCCAAGGGTAAGCGTCCGCGCTTCCACAAGACCGAGGGCGTGGATGAACTTTTTGCAGTCGTTGTGGCGCTCACGGCAGAGGTGTCGGCGCTGTCCGAGCGACTACGGACACTCGAATCAGTGCTTGAAAAGACCCGCAAGATTTCGCGTCAAGCCATTGAAAAACATGAATTATCCGATGCCGAGCTTGCTAGTCGAGCGGTCGATCGCGAGGCTTTGATCGAGCGGGTATTTCAGGCGGTTGAGGTCAGTGTTGCGCAGACGCGACAGCGTTGACAAGCGGGCCGTATCGACCAGTAAACTCGGCCGCCGCAGTTTTTAGGCGTTCCCTCAGGGAGGAGAATTAATGTCGAACCGTACCCTCGTCACCACGGTTGCTACCGCGGTGGCCACTTTACTAGCTGGCAGTCAGACGTTCGCGCAGCAGGAAGCCGAAAGTTCCCTCGTGCTCGAGGAAGTTACCGTCACGGCGCGCAAAACCGAAGAGCGTCTGATCGAAGCGCCCCTGTCGATTACCGCGTTTACCGCGGCCGACATCGAGAAGAAGGGTTTTGCCACGCTCGAAGATGTCGCGCGCAGCGCCCCTGGCGTGCAGTACTCCAATCAAGGCGGTCAGATTCCCGGTCGCTACACTTCGGCGATCCGCTTCCGCGGCATGAACGTGAACTCCGACAGCCCCTCGCTGCAGTTGGGTTCGCTCTTCGTCGATGGCGTCTTTGTGCTCGGTGGCACGCAGTCAATTCCGTATGACGATGTCGAGCGCATCGAAGTCATCAAGGGTCCGCAGTCGGCGACTTACGGTCGCAGCACCTTCGGCGGCGCGATCAACTACATCACGCGCACACCCTCGCTTACCGAATACTCGGGCCGTCTCAGTGTTTCGTCCGCGACTTATAGCGACAACGACGTCTCGGCGAGCTTCGAAGGCCCGATCATTCAGGACAAGCTTTCCTTCCGCATCGGCGGTCGCTACTACAACCGCGGTTCCGTATTCACGGCGACCGATGGTGGTGGCCTTGGCGAAGAGAGCAGCGAGTCGATTGCGCTGACACTGAACTTCCAGCCTAGCGATGCGCTGAACATCAAGGTGCGTGGCTTCCATGCCATCGATGATGACGGTCCGATGATGGGCGGCCTCGTCAATGGCTGGCGTAACGATTCCTGCACGGGCAAGACCATCAGGACGCAGGACCCGGTCTTTCCGAACGCCTCGCCGCGCAATTACATCTGCGGTGCGGTCCCGGGGCAGGGCGTCGCGAAGAATATCTTTGGTACCACCAGCATCGTCGATCAAGTCACGACGCTGTTCCCGCGGCAGGCCGCGCTCAATGGCACGCCGAACTTCGTGTTCGACAACCTCGTTTTGCGTCCTAACAACTCGCGTGTCGATGTGCCGAACGTCAACAAGATCGGCCTCAAGCGCAATGTCACCCGCTTCTCTGTGGCGGGCACCTACGAGTTTGCCGGCGGTTACGAGTTGGCCTTCCAGGCGGGCAAGAACGAGCTGAAGGCGAACTGGATTCGTCCCTTTGGTCTCACGCCTGCGGGTTACTGGATGTCCCGCGATCCGCAGGACTCCGAGGACGAGAGCTACGAACTCCGCATCACCTCGCCGCGAGATCAAAAGCTCACGTGGCTCGCAGGGGTGAACTCCTACGATCAGACCTTCCTGCAGTCGGGCTCGGGCGGCGATGCCACTTGGCTCTGTCTTTCGTTTGTACCCGGAACGGTGGGCGGGCCGTGCTCGCGGCAAAACTTCTTCACCGCGAACAGTCTGGTGCAGAACACCGACAAGGTGAAGACTGAGGGTATCTTTGCCTCGGTGGCCTATCAGTTCACCGACGCGCTCTCGGCGAGCCTTGAGGGTCGCCAGCAGAAGGACAAGACCACGCGTGGCATCTTCTCGACGAGCCCCACGAGCATCGAGGATGACAGCTTCCTGCCGCGTGCCATTTTGCGTTGGACGCCGAGCGATGAGACCAACGTCTATGCGAGCTACGCGAAGGGCATCCTGCCGGGTGTGATCAACTCCGAGATCGCGCAGGCCACGCCGCGTGAGGCGGCGCAGTACCAGCGTCTCTTCCCCGGTATCGCCGGTGTGGTCGAGGGCGACAAGCTCGACATGTACGAACTCGGCTGGAAGCAGCAGTGGCTCGACCGTCGTGCGCAGACCAGCATCGCGGTCTACTGGGGCAAGTGGGAGAACCAGAAAGGCCGTTCGGCATTTGTCATCCAGGAAGACTGCGGTTCGTTCGCGCACGGTGGCGTCGCCGGTGCGACCGCTGTCAATGGCTGCACCGCGGCCAACGGACAGCCAGCGGTGATCCAGAGTGGCCCGACCGCCGGACAGCCATTTTTCAATACCCGCAACGCCAACGTGCCGGGCGACTCCACGCTGACGGGCGTCGAGTTCGAAGGCTCGGTGATCGTTGCTGAGGGCTGGGATCTGCGTGGCACGCTCACCTGGGCGAAGTCCGAGTACGACGACTTCATCTTCAACTTCGTGCAGCCTATTGCCGGTTTCACGCAGATGAAGGGCAACTCGAACGCGCGTTTCCCGGAGTGGTCGGGTAGCGTCTCTTCGGGCTACACCGCGCCGATCAAAGGTACGGAGTGGAGCTGGTTCGTCAACGGAGACGTCAGCTACGTGGGCAAGACCTTCGTCGACGAGAGCAATCTCGCCTACTGCAAGGACTACACGCTCACCAATCTGCGCTTCGGTGGTGAGAAGGAAGGCCTGCGCATCGAGGGCTTCGTCAAGAACGCCTTCGACGATGACAGCTGGGCGGCCTGCGCGCGCTGGACGGATTTCGACTCGGCGCCGAGTATCGGTCAACTGACGCAGTTCCAGGGCGTGGCGGTGACCCCGAACATGCCGCGACAGCTCGGTGTGCGTGCGTCGATCAAGTTCTGATCGTCGCCACCGTTTGTCAATCGCGGGTCTTCAGACCCGATCAGGGGCCGCGACGCAAGTCGCGGCCCTTTTTCTTGGTGGCGACTTCTTGGTAGCGACCGCTTCGCTCGGTATGCTGACGAACTATCGAGCCTGCCGCGGGGCGGGCAGGAGTGTCCATGAAGTTGCTCTACACGCCCATCAAGGGCTACGTGCACACCGTCGAGGCGGTGCTCAATTACACGGGTCTGCGCGAGACCGTAACGCCCGTGCCCACCAAACCGTTCGAGGCGGATAATCCGCTTGTCGGCGTCAATCCGCTTGGCAAGGTGCCCACACTGCTGCTCGAGAGCGGCGAGTATCTGGCCGGCGGGCCAGTGATCTACGAATATCTCGACTCCTTGCATCGACGTCGAAAGCTGTTTCCTGCAAAGGGACCGCAGCGCTTCACGACCTTGCGTCAAGCCTGGATGGCCGATGGTCTCTTTGACACCTTCGTCCTCATAATCATCGAGTCCTGGTTGCCGCGCGAGCAGCAGCGAGCCGAGTACATCGCTCGCTGCTTCAACAAAATCGTCGCGATCCTCGATCAGATAGAACGTGACGTACCGGGTTATGGTCGTCTCGACATTGGGCAGATGCGTACGGTCGGTGCCCTGCAGTTTCTGTTGCTCAAGATGCGGCAGGTCGGGCAGGCGGCCGTCGGCATCGACCCGGCCTTCGATGCGCTGCAAGGTCGTCCGGCGCTGGCCGCGTGGTACAAGCCCCTGGCGCGCAAGAAAATATTTCGTGAGCCGCTGATTCGTCTCGACTGATTAATCTGCTCTGATTTCTTTGGCCGAAGGAGACCGTTTGATGCCCATTCCGCACCGCAAGATTCGCGGCAAACTGCACTACAGCAGTGATCACCCCGAGCGCGCGGGTGCTGAACGCGGTCGCGAGCATTTCACCCTGACCGTGGCGGCGGATGGGCGGCGGACGCTGCGAGCCTGCACCGAAATCGATGATGCGCCCAATGTATTGCGCGATGTCACACTCAGTCTGCGCGCGGATTGGACGCCCGAGGACGCGTTCGTGCGCATCTCCGTGGGCGATCGTTTCATGGGTTCGAGCTGGTTCCGTTTCACTGACACTCAGGCCGAGTGCGAAGGGTGGACTGCGGCCGAGGGCCGAATCTCGCAGCGCTGGCCGTTGCAGCGACGTTTGTCGGGTTTCGGCACCCATCCCATTCAGGCGGACGCTTGGCTCACCAGCATGGTCGATCTCGCGAGCGCCGAGGCGGGTCCGCTGCCGTTTCGCGGCGAGTATGACAATCTGCTCATGTGCTCGCTCGATCATCGTGGTGCGAGCGGCCCCATGCTGATGCGTTTCGAGCGGCCGGTGAAACTCGCGTTCATCGGTCGCGAGCGCTTGACCGTCAGGGCGGGTACTTTCGATGCGCTGCATTATCGCTACGCCGAAACCACGGACGATGGCAGCGGCGAGACGGCCAACGCGCCCGGCAAGCATCCTCCCTATGATCTTTGGTGTACGGCGGACGGCGATCGGGTATGCCTGCTCGCCACCGTGACTGGCTATATGATGACGCGCTATGAGCTGGTCGAATATGAGCTGAGCGAGGCGCGAGCTTGAGCGCGCCGCAAGGCTTGCGATGGCATCTCGGACGCTGGCGCGCGCTCAGAGTGTCTTTGCTGTTGCTGGGTCTCGTCGCCGGGGGTATGGCGTCGGCCGAGAACCTCGTTCGACGGTCCTCGACCGGCGAACTGCAGACGCTCGATCCGCAGCTTTGGACCTATGGTCAGGACGGCAACATCGCGCAGGATCTCTTTCAGGGACTGACGACGCTCGACCCGGAAGCGCGTGTCGTCCCCGGGCAGGCCGAGTCCTGGACGGTCTCGGCGGATGGTCGCCGCTATACCTTCACGCTGCGTCGCAATCTGCAATGGTCCGATGGCAAGCCGCTCACGAGCGAAGATTTTCTTTGGTCTTTCCGGCGACTCTTTGACCCAAAGACCGCGTCGCCTGCCGTCTCGTTGCTGTACGTCATCCGTAACTCGCGCGATGTGAATCGCGGACTCAAGCCGGTGACGGCACTCGGTGTGAGTGCGCCCGATGCGCGCACCGTGATCATTGATCTCGAGCATCCCGCGCCTTATCTCGCAGATCTGCTCGTGCACCGGGGTTTTCCGGTGCCGCGACACGTCGTCGAGAAACACGGTCGCGAGTGGACGAAACCCGCCAATATCGTCTCGAACGGTGCCTTTGTATTCGGCGAGTGGCGTCCTGGCAGTCATGTTCGTCTCGTCCGTAATTCGCGCTTTCACGAGGTCGCGACGGTCAAGCTCGATGCGATTCATCATGTGCCCGTGGAAGATCCGAAAGCCGCGGTGCTGCGCTATCGCGCGGGCGAGCTCGATGTGGTGGTTACCTTGCCCTCGGATCAGATTGCCGAACTCAAGCGTGATTTCGGTCCGCAATTGCGCTTGCGCACGCAGCTCGGACTCGAGTATCTCGCCTTCAATACCCGGCGGGGGCCAACAGCCGATGTGCGCGTGCGACGCGCATTGTCGATGGCGATCGATCGCGAACTCATCGTGCAGCGCATCACGCGAGCGGGAGAACCCGCGGCATATTGCGTGGTACCCCCTGGCGTCGATCATTATCCGCAAACGGGCTGCGCCGATTTTGCCGCGCTGTCGCAAGAGGCCAGAGTCGCCGAGGCGCGGCGTCTGCTCGCCGCCGCGGGCTTCAGTCCGCAAAAACCTCTCACGCTGCGTTTTCGGGTCAATAATTCCGACACCCAGCGCAGGATCGCGCTCGCCGTGAGTGCGATGTGGCAGCCGCTTGGTGTGCGTACCAATATCGTCGGCACCGAGATGAAGGCGCATCAACAGGCGCTGGCTCAGGGTGATTTCGATGTCGCTCGCGGCGCATGGTATGGCGAGGATCGCGATGCGCTCTCGTATCTGCGCCTGCTCGATGGGCGCTCGCCCGCGCTCAACATCTCGGGTTACGCGAGTGCCGAATACGAGCGGCTGCTCGATCGTGCCGATGCCTCAGCGGATCTCGCGGCGCGGGCGGTGCACCTGCAACAGGCCGAGTCACTCGCCATGCGCGAGCAACCCGTTGCGCCGATCCACATCTACGTGAGTCGACGTCTCGTATCACCGCGCATCGAGGGTTGGCAGGACAATCCTCGGGGCCTGCATCTCAATCGTTACTTGTCGATCCGTCGCTCGACGAGTTCGATCCATTCACCAGCGGCACCGAGCACGATACCGGCACGTCGGCCGTGATACGGAGCTTCGCTACGCACCGCCGGTGCCGCGTGCCAGTCGAGGGGCCGCGCCTCGAGATCCTCCACCGTGAAACTCACCATCGCCATGCCTGGAGGCAAATCATCGGGACGGCGCGGGCGAGGCGTAGTGATGGACGGGTACTCATCGAGCTCGATCAGGAACGCCGGTGAAATCGGCACCAGGGCAAGCGCGGTTTGCGTGTCCTTCGGCAAATCGAGAGCGTTTTGCAACACGCTCACGGTCGAGCGGTAAGGCGGGGTGGCAGGATTCCCCAGCACCATCCCATAAAAGTCGCGCATGGCCTGCATCGACGGGCCACCCAACACCACGATGAAACTGCGATCGACAAAGGACTGCGCCGGGGTCTTGATGAAGGTCCCGCCCTCAGGCGGGATGCGCGTGAAATAGTTGAGTTCGCCCGCCGGACCCAGTGCCTGCATGGCGATGACGCTGGAGTTGGAGCCGAGCGGTGCTGTGGGTCCGATGACCCGAAACGGGGAATCGGGCGTCGTGAATTTGCGTTCGAGTGCCGCCGGGTCCTCGACCAGAATCTCGTTGGAGTTCCAACCATGGGTGCGCATGGCTGCAAAGCCTGCGGTGGGCGGCCGCTCGATGAGCCGAAGATACACATCGGCGCCGCTCGCGCTCTGCAGCAGTACAACGCGGCTGCCCGCCACCGCCGAGACATTCCAGTCAGCGGCTTGCTGCGCGCTGATGATGCCGCGGTCGGTCACTCGGTACCCCAGCCAGTGGGCGTAGGCGCGCTCGGCGGCGCCCAAATCGGCAACCACGAGGGTGACCATGAGAATGGCATTGATCATGTCGCCGGTTCCTTTTCGCTCGGGAAGTCGGCAGTGTACGCAGCGCGGCATGGACGGGCGAGGGTGCGCCGGCGGCCGCAGAGGAGAATGCGTTGATCGATCTTTATTACTGGCCGACGCCGAACGGCCACAAGATTCCCATCATGCTCGAGGAGTGCGGTCTTGAGTACCGGGTCAAGCCCGTCAACATGCTGCGCGGCGAGCAGTTCAAGCCGGCCTTCCTGCGCATCAACCCGAACAACAAGATTCCGGCGATCGTGGATCGCGAGGGGCCGGGTGGCGAGCCTTTCGCGCTGTTCGAGTCGGGGGCGATCCTGCAGTACCTCGCCGAGAAAACGGGCAAGTTCATGCCGCGCGAACGTCGTCGTCGCTACACGGTGATTCAGTGGCTCACTTTTCAGGTGGCAGGTATCGGGCCGATGTTCGGCCAGTGCGGGCATTTTTTGGGCTATGCGCCGCGCAAGATTCGTTATGCCATCGACCGCTACCGTAACGAGACCCTGCGTCTTTACGGGGTGATGGACCGACGCTTGCGCGATGAGCGCTATCTCGCCGGCGATTATTCGATCGCCGACATGGCAACTTGGCCCTGGGTTCGGGTGCGCTGGCTGCATCACATCGAGCTCGCCGAGTTTCCGCATGTGGCCCGCTGGTATGCCGACATCGAGGCGCGCCCTGCGGTCCAGAGGGGTATCGCGGTACTCGGCAAGCGCGAAAAAATCGGCAACCCGGACGCGAAGGCCCGCGAGGCGCTGTTCGGGCGTACGCAGTTGACGCAGGGCAAGGGCGGCACCGGGGTCCCGCACCAAGGCGCGAAGAAAGGTCGCAGGGTGGACGCCAGCCGTTGAGATCGGGGGTGGCACCTCTTTGCAACGGGTATATCCGGCGTATAGTGCGAAAAGCGGGCCGCGACGGCCCTTCGGGAGGTCATCAGATGAAGTTAATCCCCCACAAGCGCAGCAGGGAAGTCGAAAAGTGGTTGCGCACCGAGGACGCGGAACAGAAGAAGCGTTACCGCAAGATCGTCGCCGAGCAGGAGGCGCTGACGCCCAAGCGTGATAAGTGGATCGCCGATTTCCTTTATCGCATCCAGACGCGCGGCGTACATACGCACTACAACATGATGCGCAAGGTGGCGCCGGAAGAAATCCCGGTGAAGCCGAAGCGTAAGTTCAAGGTCGTTTTCTGATCCTCGTCGGGGAGTAACACCATGGCCAGACCGCATATCGAACCCTTCGTCGATCGGGACGTCCCGTTCAAGAAGATGACCCTGCCGGGTTTCCCGAAGGGCATGCACTACAAGATGCTTTCGCTCGACACCGACGACGGTGCGTGCACGATGACCTGCCTGTTCGAGCCCGGATACCGGCAGCCGCCGGGCATGAGCTACACCGAATACGAACTCTTCATCATGTCGGGTTCGATCAAGGTTGGCGAAAAAGTCTGGGGACCGGGCAGCTATTTCTTCGTTCCGGCGGGGGTCGCCATCGAAGAGCTGACTTCGCCGCGCGGTGCGACCGGACTCATTTTCTACAACTACGGCGAGCCTTCTTTCGTCGAGTCGACGAGCGATCACAAGAGCGCTGAGCGCGATCGCTTTGCGGCCGTGAATTCATACGACGACATGCAGTGGACCTCGACCAATTTCTACCCGGCGACGGCGCCCGGATGCATGGTCAAGATCCTGCGCTTCGATCCGCGCACCCAGGGTTTCACGTTCCTCTATTGCATGACGCCCAACTTCTGGCAGGACAACATCTCCTACCACGACTGCTGTGAAGAGGCGTACCACATCTGGGGTACCTCCTGGATGATGCAGTTCGGTGACTTGCCGACCGGGGGCTATTTCTGGCGTCCGCCCTATATCAACCACGGTGCCTTCGCCTCCAAGCTCGGCATCCTGGCGATCGGCCGTACCGACACCCAGCTCTACAACCACTTCCACTTCAATCCGTGGACGAACATCGAAGAAAACCGCGATCGGGCGGCCAATCGAATCATGCAGTGGAAGCCTGATCTCTATAAGTGGATCAACACCCACGGGCACAACCACCCGATCGATTTCGAGTACGACCACGGTCACGCGCATGGCGACATGCCGCATCACCATGGTGACGGGTCCGTCGAGCACAAGCACAAGAAAAAGCGCCGTCGGCGCTAAGGCTCAGGCCTCGGTGACGAGCACCCGCCCGCGGGTGCCAAACCCTTGTTGGGCTTGGCGCCCGTAGGTGGATTTTTCGGTGCGCTTGCCAGTCAGCACTTCGAGCATGCCCTGAATCCGGCGCATGCGCGAAGTGACCAGGGCGCCGTTATGGTCATTGAGCGCGCGGCAACGCTTGGCGAGCTCGGCACATTCCGCCCATCGCGAGGGCAGGCTGCGCTCAGGATCACAATCTTTGATGAGGCCGGCGAGGCCCACGTTGTCGGTCGAGTAACCCGCCACGCGCAGGAGGGCCTGTCGTTCATCCTGCAAGCGCAGCAGTGCGACCATGCAGTCCTGTCGGTCGCGACAGGCGCGCTCGAGTTGCTCGGGCGATTCATCACGCAGCAGGATCGCCTTTTCGCTGTCGAGCAAGTGCTCGAGTTGCAGCAACAGTCGGCGTTCCTCATCGAGCAGTCTCGAGAGGACTACCCGCATTTCGACGGTCGAGCGAACCACGGCCATACGAGTGCGTTACTTGACGCGGCCCGACGCTTTGCCGAGTTCCCAGTCGAGGCGCATGAGTTGATCGGCGATCTTGCCGGCATCGACCTGATAGTCGCCGCGCTCGAGGGCGAGGCGGACGGCTTCGACCTTGGCGAGATCGACACCCGAGGAGCGCATCACGCGTGACTCGAGGTCAGCCATGGTTCGCGCCGAATCGGACACGGCGACCTCGCGCTTGCCCGACTGGGTTTGCGCCGCGTCGTTGTCGGCGGTCTTGATACGGCTTACCGTCACCGGAGTGGCTCCAGTGACGGGTCGGGTATTGTCTACCCCATTGATTTTCATGGTCATAGCATTGCTCCCACGGTCTTCTCATAGACCTTAACGGCAGGCCTCGAAAAAACTTTAGGCCCAAAGCCCAAAATTTTCTCGCAGCGACCTGTGCTGCTACCGATCGACTCTCACCACACCCTGAGTATCGGCTCGGGCTTGGATAACTTTAAGTGAAGTGGAGTGCCGAACACGCACGCTCTCGCCCGGCTGGGCATCGCCCAGCGCCACACCACTGGCGCGGATCTCTACCCCGGGCAACGAGGCAATGACCATCACGGTCTCGCCCCGCTTCACCGCAGGACTGGTTTCGAGCGCATCCAGTGGAACCAATTGATTAGCCTGAATCGTGCGTTTGACGAGTCGCCCGAGCACTTCATCCGGTTGCGAGGCGCAGCAACGCGCTGTCCCGGCGAGTCGGCGAACCTCCACATTGATATCGTTCGGGCCAATCGCGCTGCCCATCGGCAAAGATCGCTGGGCGACCACGACCGGAACCTCCGACCATATCAGCGCCGGGATCGTCACCGACCAGATCACGTTCCCCCCGGCGCAGCTCACTCGCATATTCACGCGCGCGCCCAAGGTCACGTTCGGGGGTAATGCGGCGCGCAGCGGGCGGTCGCAGGCCGCGAGACGGAGCCGTGGATCCGGCGGGGTGATCTCCGCCGTCGAGTCCGGGGCTTGTCTTTGCAGCTCTTCGCGCACTGCGGTCTCGATGGCCCGCAGATCCTGCAAACCGGGGCTCGGGGCAGGGGCCTTTGCAGACATATCTATAGGTATCTGCGAATCGGCGTACTGCGAACCGCTGGATATCGCGACCGCCGCGACGATCAAGGCGAGCGCTCGCGCGGCGCGAGTCTTTGTCATGAATATGTTCATGCCCAATTCCCTAGCAACTGGCATGCCACATGCTTGGAACTCGTCGAGAGCCAATAAGTTGACGGGTGATCCTACCAATCCGGTGGTTTGTCCGAGTTGGCACGAGAGTTGCTGAAGCCTTCACACAGCCATTTTTTTGGCGGAGGCGAAGATGTTCGATCTCGACAAACATTTTTCGGTACACGGCACCTCGCTGAAGATCGCGGCGTATCGCTCTGAAGTGCTGGCGCGCAACCTCGCCAACGCGGACACGCCCAATTACAAAGCGACGGACGTCAACTTTCAAAAGGCCTTGGCGCAGGCGCTGGGTGAGGGTGGTGCGAGCGCCATGAAGACGACGCGTCCTCTACATATGACAGGTGGCGTGCAGAGCCCCGATCAGATGGACGGCATCCAGGTCGAGTACGTCGAGCGTCAGCCACTCGCGCCCTCGCTCGATGGCAACACGGTCGATGTGTCGATGGAGCAGGCGGAATTCGCGAAGAACGCGGTCCGTTACCAGGCGTCGCTGAATTTCATCAACTCACAACTGCGCGGTCTGATGACCGCGATCACGGGGCAATAATCATGTCCACGTTCCGAATCTTTGATATCGCAGGCTCTGGCGTCGCTGCGCAGACGGTGCGACTCAACACGGTGGCCAGCAACCTCGCTAACGCCAACAGCGTCAGCAGCACGGCCGAGGGCACCTACAAGGCGCGCATGCCGATCTTCGAGGCGGTGCGCGAAGAGTTGAAGGGTCGCGAGACCGGTGCTGCCGTCAGAGTGACGCAGGTCATCGAGTCGACCGCATCGCCAAATTCTCGCTATGAACCCTCGAATCCGCTCGCCGACGCCAATGGCTTCGTTTACACCCCTGACATCAGCGCAGTCGAGCAGATCACCGACATGGTGTCTGCGTCGCGCTCCTATCAGAACAACATCGAAGTCATGCGCACTGCCCGCGATCTGATGATGGCGACCTTGCGGCTTGGCCAAAATTGATCGACGGAGATCATTGAATGAGCACACTCAATTCACTGGGATCATCGGCCGGCACTGCCGCGGCGGTGCAACCGAAGAGGAATCAGCTGCAGGAGCTCGGTTCGGACCAGTTCATCGCGCTCATGGTGGCGCAGATGAAGAACCAGGATCCGATGAAGCCGACAGACCCCTCGGAGTTTCTCGGCCAACTCGCCCAGTTCAGCACGGTGAGCGGTGTACGTGCCATGCAGGATTCGATGGGCGACATGGTCACGGCCATGCGCTCCTCGCAGATGCTCTCGGGTACGCAGATGGTCGGTCGCGATGTACTCGCGAGCGGCAGCCAACTCAACTACGACGGCGTCGGCACCGTACAGGGTGCGGCGGACATGCCGCGCTTCATACAAAGCGCGTCCGTCATGATCAAAGATTCGGCGGGTGCCGTGGTGCGCCAGCTGCCTATTTCGTCCGCGGCGGGGCTCAACGGCTTCACTTGGGACGGCAAGAGTGATGCCGGCGCAGCGGTGCCGTCGGGTCGCTATTCGATCGAGATCGTTGCCCGCTCGGCCAGTCGTACCGAACCCGTCGCGCCTTTGCTGCAGAGCAAGGTCAACAGCATCACGCTGGACAGCGCCGGTGGCGGACTGATTCTCAACACCTCGAATGGCGAGCTGCCGCTGAACGCGGTCCGCCGCGTGCTCTGATCAAAATATTTTCAAGGAGAAAAGACCATGTCCATGCGTGTCGCAGTGACCGGCTTGAATGCCGCACAAACCGAGCTTTCAACGATCGCCAACAATATCGCCAATGCCTCGACCACGGGTTTCAAGATGGCGCGAACCGAGTTCGCAGATCTTGTGCCCTCGGACGCCTCGGGGCGAACCGCCGGCTCCGGCGTACGGGTAACCGGCGTGGTACAGCAGATGAAGCAAGGTGGCCTCGAGTACACGGGCAACACGCTTGATCTTGCCATCAATGGTGGCGGGTTCTTCGTGCTCGAAAACGCGGGATCCGCCGATACCTACACCCGGGCCGGAAATTTCCGTCTCGACAAGGATGGCTATGTGGCGACCGGCACCGGCGAGCGACTGAAGTTCTTTCCGGGTGCCGCAACCAGCGGCACGACGGCGACTTTACAGGCGAACTTACCCAAGCAGGTCATCACTGATCCGAGCACGACTCCGCCAACCACCGTCGATTATCCGGTGACGCGACTCGCGTTCGATACCAGCGGCGCCCTGCGTGCGACCTACGCCAATGGCGACATCGACACGCTCGGCACGGTTGCCCTGGCGACATTCCCGACCGCGTCAAATCTTTCTCAGCTTGGCGGCACGCAATGGGGCGCGACCGGCACATCGGGCGCGGCGACCGTTGCCGCTCCCGGTACGGGTGAGCGCGGTCTGATCGAGAGCGGCGCGCTCGAGACCTCGAACGTCGAGATCACCGAGCAGCTCGTCGACATGATCACGGCGCAGCGCAACTTCCAGGCTAACGCCAAGACCATCTCGACGATGGATCAGGTGGCGCAGGCGGTCCTGAACATTCGCTGATCGATCGACAACGGACGCGGAGTAAATCGTCATGACCATGCGAGTATCAGTCACCGGTCTCAATGCGTCGCAAGCCGAGTTGTCGACCATTGCGAACAATATCGCCAATGCGTCGACCACCGGGTTCAAGGCATCTCGCGTGCAGTTCGCGGATCTCTTCGCGGGCGATGCGTCGCGGGCAACCCCGGGATCGGGCGTGCGCGTCGAGTCGGTGACGCAGATCCTTCGGCAGGGAGCGATGGAGGTCACCGGCAACAATCTCGATGTCGCCATCAATGGCAAGGGTTACTTTGCCACGCAGGATGCTGATGGGCGTCTCGGGTATACGCGATCGGGGAACTTCCAGCTGAACTCAGCGGGTGATGTCGTCAGTGACAATGGCGCTCGCGTGATGTTTTTCGCCCGTAACGCGGACGGCAGCTTCAACGAGACGCAGGGCGGACTTGTCTCGATCAAGGGCAACGCGCCGCTGGTGGTGCCGCGAACGGCACCCGAAGTCGGCAATGATGTTTATCCGCTGACTCGTCTCGGGATCGACTCGTCGGGCATCGCGCGGGCGACGTATTCGAACGGCAGCACTGCCGAGCTTGGCAAGTTGGCGCTCGCCAATTTCACCGCGCCGAGTGAGCTTACGCAGCAGGGCGGCAACAGCTGGCGGCCCACGCTGAAGTCCGGCGAACCGACGTTCGCCGCCTCCGGCAAGGGCGATCGCGGTCAACTTGAAACGGGCGCACTCGAAGCGTCCAACGTCGATATCGCCGAGCAACTGGTACAGATGATCACCGCGCAGCGCAACTTCCAGGCCAACGCGAAATCCATCACGACCTTCGATGCGATCGCTCAGGCCATCATCAATATTCGCTAAGTCTTGAGAGGCGAGAGCTGACATGGACAAGGTCGTATACACATCAATGGGCGGCGCCAAGGCGTCGCTGCGCGCGCAAGGCATCAACAGCCACAACCTTGCCAATCTCAACACTTCGGGGTTCCGCGCCCATCTGACCGCCTCGGAGCAGGCGCCAATGGCCGGTGGCCTCGCGCGCGTCAATGTAGTGCGCGGCCGTGAAACCTTTGATACCGGCAACGGCGCCATGATGGTCACGAACCGTGATCTCGACGTCGCTTTGGCGGGCCCGGGCTGGCTTGCGGTGGAAGACGCCCGAGGCAACGAGGGCTATACCCGCGCGGGTGATCTGCGCATCAACGAATTTGGTGAGCTCAAGAATACCGCCGGGCAGTACGTGCTCGGTGACGGTGGTCGAATCACGCTGCCGCCGTATGACTCGCTGACCATTGCCGCAACCGGCGAGATCTCGATTATCCCCCGGGGTCAAACGGCTGACGCCACGCAGATCGTGGGTCGTCTGAAGCTGGTGAACCCGGACGCCCTGACTCTGCAACGTGGGGTCGATGGGCTATTTCGATTGCGCGATGGGGGTATCGCGCCGCCCGATCCCGAGGTGCGACTGCAATCGGGAGCGCTGGAAGGCAGCAATGTCAACGGCGCCGAGGTGCTCGTGAACATGATCGAGCTCGCACGCAACTTCGAGATGCAGATGCGCACCATCCGCGCAGTCGAGGAGAACGGGCGGTCGGCACAGAACTTGCTGAGTATCAACGGGTAGTCAAATTTTTGATCGGAGATACCGACTATGGATGCATCACTTTGGGCAGCAAAGACGGGACTCGAGGCGCAGCAGACCCGCATGACGGTAGTCGCCAACAATCTGGCGAACGTCAATACGACGGGCTTCAAGAAGTCGCGTGTCGCCTTCGAAGACCTGATGTATCAGAACATCCGGCAGGTCGGTGCGCTCGGCGCGGCGGACACGCTGCTGCCCACCGGTTTGACGGTCGGCACCGGTTCGCGCGTGGTCGCGACCGAAAAGATCACCGGGCAGGGCAGTATCCAGATCACGAGTAACCAGCTCGATGTAGCCATCAACGGCCGCGGTTACTTCCAGGTGTCTTTGCCCGACGGCACGATCGGTTACACGCGGGACGGTAGCTTCAAGGTCAATGCGCAGGGTGAGCTCGTCACCTCGGGTGGCTATCGCGTCAATCCGGCGGTGACGATTCCTGAGGGCGCCACCTCGATCACCATCGGCAACGATGGTTCCGTGAGCGTGCAGTTGCAGGGTCAGGCGGCCGCAAACCAGATCGGCACGCTGCAGCTCGCCGACTTCGTGAACCCGACTGGCTTGCAGGCCAAGGGCGAAAATCTGTTGTTCGAAACCGCCTCAAGCGGTCCGCCGCAGGCGGGTACGGCCGGTGTCAACGGACTCGGCACACTGCAACAGGGCGCGCTCGAATCTTCGAACGTGAACGTCGTGGAAGAACTCGTCAACATGATCGAGACGCAGCGCGCCTATGAAATGAATTCCAAGGCGATTTCGACCACCGACAAGATGCTTGAATACCTCACGCAGCGTATCGGCTGATTCAGGAGGATGGTCATGCAATCTTTCCGTGTCCTGCTGGCGATCAATCTTCTGCTGCTTGGCGGGTGTGCGGGTGGATCGTCATTCCTCGCCGAGGACAAGGCGTGGATGGCCTCGTTGCCGCCCGTGGCGCCACCGCAACCGCTCGCCAACGGGACGATCTATCAGGTCGGACAGGACATGCGTCTTTTCGAGGATTCAGTGTCACGCCGTGTCGGTGACATCCTCACCATCAAACTCGTCGAAGTGACCAGCGCGCAGAAGAGCTCGAGCACCTCGGCGAGCAAGGACTCCTCCATCGATGTTGCCGCGCCAACGATTGCAGGTCGCGGTGTCCCGCGTGGCGCGAGCCCCTGGGGCGAGACGGCGGTGTCAGGCGGGACCTCATTTGGCGGCTCCGGCTCGAGCGCGCAGAGCAACAGTCTCGTGGGTGACATTACGGTGACGGTGGCTCAGCGCTGGCCGAACGGCAACATGCTGGTGCGTGGCGAGAAGTGGATCACGATCAACCAGGGTCGCGAGTTCGTACGTGTGAGCGGTATCGTGCGCGCCGCCGATATCAACCCCGACAACACCGTGCTCTCGAGCCGAGTGGCCGATGCGCGAATCATCTACTCCAGCCGCGGCGTATTGGCCGATGCCAACAAGCCTGGGCTGTTGACCCGTTTCTTCAACCTGCCGTTCATGCCCCTGTGAGGTAACGACGATGCGTCGCCACATGTTCGTGTTGCTTGCAGCGCTCCTTTCGATAGGGGCGAACATGGCACAGGCCGAGCGCGTCAAGGACATCGCCACGGTAGCCGGCGTCCGTTCAAACCAGCTGGTCGGCTACGGGCTTGTTGTGGGGCTCGATGGTACGGGCGACCAAACAAGCCAGGCGCCGTTCACTATCCAGAGCATCAAGAACATGTTGGCGCAGTTTGGCGTAGTCGTGCCGCCCAACGTCAATCCCCAGCTGAAAAACGTGGCGGCGGTGACCATCACGGCTGATTTGCCGCCGTTTGCGAAGCCCGGTCAACAGATCGATGTCACGGTGTCATCGATCGCGAACGCCGGCAGTCTGCGCGGCGGCTCCCTGCTACTCGCGCCGCTGCGTGGTGCCGATGGCGAGGTGTACGCGATGGCGCAGGGCAATCTCATCGTCAGCGGCTTTGGCGTGCAGGGTAGCGACGGATCAAAAATTTCAGTGAATATTCCGAGTACGGGACGAATCCTCGGTGGTGCAACCGTCGAGCGTTCTGTGCCAAGCAGTTTTACCAGTGAGCCTGCGGTCACGCTAAATCTGAACACACCCGACTTTACTACGGCGAATCGTCTCGCCATGAGTATCAACGATACGCTCGGTATCGGAATGGCCGAGGCGGTGGATGCGGTTTCGATTCGAGTGATGGCCCCCGCTGATCCGTCACAGCGCATCGCCTTTATCTCCACGCTCGAGCAGCTCGATGTGCGCCCTGGCGAGCCGCCTGCGCGGGTGATTGTCAATTCGCGCACCGGGACCATCGTGATCGGCAGCAGCGTGCGGGTCTTGCCTGCGGCGGTTGCCCACGGTTCGCTGTCGGTCAGCATCACCGAGCGCACTGACGTCAGTCAGCCCAATGCGTTCTCGCAAGGCGGGCAGACGGCCGAGGTGCCGCGCTCCGAACTTGAGGTACGCCAACAGACCGCTCGCGCGTTCAAGTTCGAGTCCGGTGTCAGTCTTGACTCGCTGGTCGATGCGATCAACAAGGTCGGTGCTGCACCCGGTGATCTCGTAGCCATTCTCGAAGCTTTGAAGCAGGTCGGTGCGTTGCGCGCCGAGCTCGTGGTGATCTGAGGACTATCCATGAGCGTCGACGCCGTCAGCAGCCGCGCCTACACCGACATTCAGGGTCTCAACGACCTGAAGCGTCAGGCGCGTGCCAATGATCCGGCGGCGATGCGCGAGACCGCCCGGCAGTTCGAGACCCTGTTTGCCAAGATGATGCTGCAGAGCATGCGTGAAGCGAGCATGGGTGACGAGCTGTTCGACACCCAGGAAAGTCAGATGTACCGCGGTATGTTCGATGACCAGATGGCACTCGAGCTGACGCGCGGCAAGGGCCTCGGTGTCGCCGACATGATGGTGCAACAGCTGATGAAGGCCGAGATTGCCGCACAGGCTGCAGCGGCGGGCGAGACGGCGAGGGCGCCGCTCGCGCCGACTCTCGAGCGCGTCACGCCCAATATGGCGCCGACTCTCGAGCGCAGCACTTCGTCGCTTGTCCCGGGGATGCAGCCGACCTTGCCGTCGATTGATCCGCTGTCGATTCCCGCTCGGCAAGCGACTCCTATTGAGGCTATTCGTCCGACGACTTCGTCGACTGAGACCGCGCCGATCGCGGGGTCGCGTCGAGCGTTCCTCGAATCCATCTTGCCCGCAGCCGAAAAGGCCGCTGAGGCGCTCGGCGTATCGCCGCGCGCCATCATGGCTCAGGCGGCGCTCGAGAGTGGTTGGGGCCGTGCAATGCCGACCGACGGAAGCGGCCGCAGCAGTTTCAACCTGTTTGGCATCAAGGCAACAGGCAATTGGCAGGGAGCGAGCGTCGCGAGCGAGACGACGGAATACGTGGGCGGTCGTGCTCTGCGTATGGTCGAGAGTTTCCGTTCCTATCAGAACTTCGAGGCTAGCTTGGCCGACCACGCTCGTCTGCTCTCGCGCAGCCCGCGATATGCCGCAGCCTTGAACTCGGGTGAAGACGTCGGCGCCTATGCAACCGCTTTACAGCGTGGCGGCTACGCGACCGACCCCAACTATGCCCGCAAGCTCGTGGCGGTTGCCGAATCCATCGATCGCATCTTGAGTGAGCGCAACCCGTCGATCACGGCCACGGCGAGAAGCTGATGAGCAACATGATCACGAGCAGTGTGTCCGCCTTGACCGCGTATCAGCGTGCAATCGATGTCGCTGCGCAGAATATCGCCAATGCCAATACCGAGGGATACGTCAGGCAGCGCATCGAACTATCGACGCAGTTCGCAGCTGTCGATCGTTTTGGAGTTTCGACCGGTGGCGTAAAAGTCGACGGTGTCCGTCGTGAAGTCAACGAATTCCTCATCGAGCAAGCGCGCTCAGCCGCAGCCGGTGCGGGCCGTGCAGAAGCCATGGCCGAACAGGCCGGCACCCTCTCTGCATTGCTCAGCAGCGCGGCGATCGGTCCTGACGATGCCCTGCAGCGGCTGAAAAATGCCTTCAATGAGCTCGCTTCGGAACCCGCTTCGCTTCGTGCTCGCGATTCACTGATGACCGAGATCGGTTCCTTCGTCGAGCGTCTACGCACGGTCGATGAGCGCTTGCGTGCGGCGGACGCCGAGATCAATGGCTATTTGGCAAATGAAATTGGCGACATCAATGTGCTGCTCGCGCAGGTCGCCACCCTCAACGACAAACTGTTCCGCTCCAAAACCACCACCGGTTTGACGCCGGCGCCGATCCTCGATGAGCGCGATCGTCTGATCGACAAGCTTTCATTCAAGCTGGGTATCAAGGTGAGCATCGAGGCGAATGACTCGGTGACCCTCAAGACCATGGACGGACGGCTACTGGTCAAGGGCGCATCGGCTGCAACACTGACGCCGACGAACGGCCTCCATGACGTGGTCGACTCGCGCGTGTCCCTGCTTTCAGCGGACGGTGTGAACTCCGATCTGACGCATGCTCTGGCGGGCGGCCTTCTGGGCGGTCTGATCGATGCGCGTACGCAGGTGACGACCCCCGTGCGCAATGAACTCGGTCGTGTCGTCATCGCGCTCGCGCAATCATTGAACTCACAAAACGCCCTCGGTCGTGATCTCGACGGCAACGTCGGTAGCGCGCTGCTTACCGTCGCAATACCCAAGGTGTTTGACGCGACCGGGAATTCAGGTACCGCCGTCGTCCAAGCTGCGCTTGAGAATCCCGCGACAGCCCTCACCAGCGCCGATTATCTCGTCACCAAGACGGCGACCGGCTGGGAGGTCAAGCGAACGGATACGGGCGCCGCCGTGACGCCGAGTGGCGTTGGCACGCTGGCGTCGCCGTTCGTTTTCGATGGTGTCAAAGTCTGGTTGGACAGCGGTGCTGCGGCGACGGGTGATTCGTTCCTCGTGCGACCGACCCACGAAGCATTGACGGGACTTGCTGCGGCGACCACGGATCCGCGCAAGATCGCGGCCAGGACAGATTCATCGGCAGGCGTGGGCGACAACCGCAACGCGCTCGAACTGATCAAGGTTTTCGACAAGGGGGTGCTTGATGGTGCCAAGACCTCGGTGCTCGAGGCGACGGCACGTCTCGCCAACAAGGTGGGATCTCAGGCGCGCTCGGCAGAGATCACCTACGACGTGCAGAAGCTGGCCGTCGATGAGGCCAATCGTCAGAGATCCGATATCTACGGTGTCAGTCTCGATGAGGAGGCGGCAAACCTGATGCGCTTTCAGCAAGCCTACCAAGCCTCGGCCTCGGTTATTCGTGCGGCCAACGAGCTCTTCGATGTGCTGCTTGGCGCGGTCAACTAAAGGATCCTGATCATGATTATGAGAGTCTCTACCGCCACAGCGTTCCGCGCGCCAGTCGAGTCGATGATCCGGCAGCAAGCCGAGATGGAGCGTACGCAGCGCGAGATCTCGAGCGGTCAAAAACTGCGGACGCTGGCCGAGAATCCTTCGCAGGCCGCGCGGGTGTCCGATCTTGATCGTTACCTGCTCGGTCTGGAGCGGTTTTCGGCGAACGCAGACCTGGCGGCCAATCGCCTCAAGATGGGCGAATTGACCGTGAGCTCCAGTCTCGATCTGTTGCAGCGCGCGCGCGAACTTGCCGTGGCGGGCGCCAACGATGCGCTTGATGTGACGGCGCGGAAGGCGATTGCCACGGAAGTCCGTGGTATCGGCGAACAGTTGCTGTCGCTGGCCAATCGTCGTGGCGAGAGCGGGGAGTTTATTTTTGCGGGCAGCGTCTCGGGTACCACGCCTTTCGTGCGCACTGCGGGCGCGGTGATCTATGAGGGTGATTCGCTGGAGAGGGAAATCCCGATCAGTGCAACGCGGAGCATTGCCGATGGTTTCGCGGGCGATGATGTCTTCATGGATATCACCCTGGCCAACGGTGCATTTCGCACCGCGGCAGCCGATACGAATACCGGTCGGGCGATTATCGACGTCGGTGCGGTCACCGATGGTGCTGCATGGGGTACGGCTGCGGCGGCCTCGTCCAGCGGGTACTTGCTCAAGTTCGCCGTCAGCGCCAGCGGCACGACCTACTCGGTGCTCAAGGCCGATGGCTCGGCGCTAGCGCCACCGCTCGGCGGAAACTATCTGAGTGGCCAGACCATCGGTTTTCTGGGTGTGCAGGTGTCCGTCAACGGAACACCGGCCAATGGCGATGAGTTCACGATTACCCCGACCAATGGCGGCACCGAGAGCGTGTTCGACACTCTCGATCGCTTGGTAAGCGCGCTCGAGACGCCGAACCTCACTGGCGCGACGCGCGCACAAATCAGCACCGAGCTCGGTGGCATCGTCAACCAGATTGATCAGGCCATCGCCAATCTGAGCGACGTTCGCTCTTCCGTCGGGGCGCGGCTGCAAATCATCGACGAAAACGAAGCCTTCGTTGAAGAGCAGGAGATCCTCATCAAGGACACGCTCTCGACACTGCGTGACGTCGATTTTGCCGAGGCTTTGGCTCGTCTGAACGCGCAGATGACGGCGCTGCAGGTTGCGCAGCAGGCTTATTCTCGAATCTCCAATCGCTCGCTGTTCGATTACCTCTAAAGTTTTCCTCGAGGGCTCCGATACAGGGGTCAGAAGGAGCGGATGGCAGTCTGCTTCGACTCTGAACCCGAAATAAGGAGTCTTCGACATGAGTACGGTAATCAATACCAATATCGCTGCGATGTCTGCGCAGCGCGCGCTGACCTCGACCTCAGGTCAGCTGAGCACCGCCCTGCAGCGCTTGACCTCAGGCCTGCGCATCAACAGCGCCAAGGACGATGCGGCGGGACTGGCCATTGCCGAGCGTCTGACGACGCAGGTGCGTGGCTACCA
>JBILGD010000080.1:0-12867 GCA_044351225.1 Steroidobacteraceae bacterium | reverse complement strand
TTGTAGAGACTTTCTCGACCGAGGCCAGCCCCTTCAGCGATAACGCCCATTCCGCGTGCCTTCGCAACCTGTCCAATCGCCGTCAGAAAAACGTCAGGGTTCGGGTCCTCGAGTGCTGCAGTCAGATACTCTGCAACGACCTCGTCATCGTCGAGGAACGCGCTGGTATCGAATCGTTTAACTTTTAGTTTGGCCACAATATTTATCCTCCGAGATCACTCAGCATGCGTCGCGCTCTTTCGATATCCCGCGCTTGGGTCGATTTATCACCGCCGCAGAGCAAAAGCAGCAACACCTTCCCACGCTGTACGAAATAAACACGATAGCCGGCCCCAAAATGAATCCGCATCTCGCGGATACCAGCTCCAACCGACTTCACGTCGCCAAGATTGCCAAGCTGAACAGAGTCGAGACGAGCAAGGATTCGGGCGCGAGCTTTTCGGTCCTGCAAACCACGCAGCCAATCATCGAAGACGTCTGTGGATTGCAACTCGTACACGTGATAAATGTATCCACTCGGATACGTTTGCGTCAAGTGGCTGACCCGTCGAAATTGGCGGACAAGGTGAGATTGACTCGGACCATCCATGGCCCTCGGGGCGCGCTGCGCGCGTCCGATCCGGCTCTCCTGCCGAATCGTCGAACTCGGTGAGTCCGTCCATAGACCCTACTCACACCCATGAAATAAATAAAGGGAGCGCTAGGCTCCCTTTTTTTCTTTCATTTGGCGGAGAGGGTGAGATTCGAACTCACGGTCCCCGTGAAGGGACGCCGGTTTTCAAGACCGGTGCAATCAACCGCTCTGCCACCTCTCCGATGTTCGAGCAGATAAGGTGTAAATTATGCCCGTTCTTCCTTCAATCCGCTGCATCGGAGCGCCCACGCCATGACTCAAGCCACGTCGATCATCCCGGCGGTGATTATCGCCATCGGCCTTGCCGTCGCCGGCGGCCGGCTTGCGGAGGGCATCGAGCGCTTTCGCATGGAAGATCGTGTCATCACCGTTAAAGGGCTCGCCGAGTAGGACGTCGAAAGCGACTTCGCCACTTGGAACATTGTCTTTCGCCGTGCAGCAAACTCTTTCGGCGAGGTGCAGCGTTCGCTCGCCACGGATCGGGATTTGGTTGTGCAGTTTTTGAAGCAGGCAGGACTCGAGCCTGGCGAATATGAAATTCAGCCTCTGCAGATCGAAGACACCTATTCGCGCGACTTTGGCCCGCAAAACCAACCCGTGCGGTTCACGGGTACAGGCCGAATCATCGTCAACTCAAAGCGGGTGGATCTGGTAACCACCACTGCGCTCGCCGTCGACCCCCTGATCAAACAGGGTGTGGCGATGATGGGGGGCACGGGTCCCTGGTATCAGCTGCGCGCCTTCAATGAAGCGAAAGCACCGTTGCTCGCGGCCGCTACGCGCAATGCCCGGCAGCAGGCTGACCAGTTCGCCAAGGAAGCCGGCGCAAAGATCGGCCGCCTGCGCAGCGCCAATCAGGGCGTGATCAGCATCACTGCCGCGAGCAGTCAGTTTGGCGATGACATGTCCGCGCGCACCAAGCGGCTGCGCGTTGTCAGCACGTTTCAGTACGAGTTGGAGTAAGACCTCGGGTCAATCAACCCGTGGGTTGCAACACCTCAACCCCGCCCATGTAGCCGCGCAGCACCGCAGGCACGGTGACCGAGCCGTCGGCGTTCTGGTAGTTCTCGAGCACGGCAACCATCGCGCGACCGACAGCAATGCCGGAGCCATTGAGTGTGTGCAGCGGCTCGGGCTTGCCGGTCTCGGGGTTGCGCCAGCGGGCCTGCATGCGCCGCGCCTGAAAGGCCTCGCAATTGCTGCAGGATGAAATCTCGCGGTACTTGCCCTGTCCTGGCAGCCACACCTCAAGATCATAGGTCTTGGTACTGCCGAAACCGATATCCCCTGCGCAGAGCGCGAGCACGCGATACGGCAACTCGAGACGCTTGAGCACTTCTTCGGCGTGCGCCGTGAGTTGCTCGAGTGCCGCATACGAATCAGCCGGCTTCACGATGTGGACGAGCTCGACCTTGTCGAACTGGTGCTGACGGATCATGCCGCGCGTATCTTTGCCCGCGGCGCCCGCCTCGGAGCGAAAGCAGGGCGTGTGCGCGACATAGCGCATTGGCAATTGCTCGGGCGCCAGGATCTGTTCGCGCACGAGGTTGGTGACGGGCACCTCGGCGGTCGGGATCAAATACAACGTGCGCTCGCCGCGCAATGCGAACAGATCCTGTTCGAACTTCGGTAGCTGGCCTGTGCCCGTAAGCGCAGCCGCCGACACAAGATACGGCGCATAAATTTCTTGATAACCGTGTTCACCGGTATGCAAATCGAGCATAAACTGTGCGAGCGCACGATGCAGCCGCGCCAGTCCGCCGCGCAGTACTGCAAAACGCGACCCCGAGATACGCCCGGCGGCTTCGAAGTCGAGCCCACCCAAACGCGCGCCCACATCGACGTGATCGAGCGGCGTGAAGTCGAACACGCGCGGCGTGCCAATGCGCCGAAGCTCGACGTTCGCGCTCTCGTCGCGACCCTCGGGCACCGAATCGTGCAGCAGATTCGGCAGCCCCATGAGCCAGGTGTCGGATTCGGCCTGCACGGCGTTGAGCGCCGCTTCGGCAGCGCCCATCTGCTGCGTGAGTTCTTCGCCGCGCTTGAGGAGCGCGCTCGCATCCTCCCCCTTGCCCTTGGCCATGCCCACAGCCTTGGCGTTCGCGTTGCGCTCGGCGCGCAACTTGTCCGCTTCGATCTGCGCCTCCTTGCGCCGCTCTTCGAGCGCGCGGAAAGCCTCGAGGTCGAGCACGAAGCCGCGACGCGCAAGATTGCGGGCGACGTTTTCGGTATCGGTACGCAGCAGTTTGGAATCGAGCACGTGTTACTCCAAAGAAATCGAATCGCGATCAGCCGCGGTCGAGCGCTATCGTTTCGAGGGCGACACTGCCGACGGACTTGGCAGTCATTGTAGCGAGTGGCCAGCCGCCGGGCACGGTCGACCAAAGTCGCGCGATGGCGTAGCGCGCCACATCACCTATTGCGCTATCGAGCGCGACCCCGAGCCAGAGCGGCATCAGCCGCCCTCGCCTCGCGGCTGTGCGGCACGCGCACGCAGTCGCTCGAGTGCCTCACCGATCTTGATTTCGAGACCGCGCGCGACGGGACGGTAGTAGCGTCGATCGGGCAGTTCGTCAGGAAAGTAGCGCTCGCCGGTGGCGTAGGCCTCGGGCTCATCGTGCGCATAGCGATAACCCGCGCCATGACCGAGCTCCTTCATGAGGCGAGTCGGCGCATTGCGAAAACGCAGCGGAACCTCGAGCGAGCCGAATTTGTCGACGTCGGTCATCGCTTCGTTGTAGCCGGCGTACACCGCATTGCTCTTAGGCGCACAGGCGAGATAGACAATCGCATTGGCGAGCGCGAGTTCGCCCTCGGGGCTGCCGAGTCGGTCGTAGGACTGCCAGGCATCGAGCGCGATCTGCAAGCCGCGCGGATCCGCAAGTCCGATATCTTCGACCGCCATGCGCGTGATGCGCCGCGCGAGATAGGTGGGGTCACATCCGCCATCGACCATGCGCGCAAACCAGTAAAGCGCCGCATCGGGGTCAGTACCGCGCACGCATTTGTGCAGCGCCGAGATCTGGTCGTAGAACTGATCGCCGCCCTTGTCGAAGCGGCGCCGCGTCCCGCTCGCTACCTCCGCGCACTGCGCGGCCGTGATCCTGCCCTCGCTCGCGAGATCGGCAGCGATCTCGAGCATGTTGAGCGCACGACGCGCATCGCCGTCAGCGGCCGCCACGAGCAGCGCCACGGCATCATCATCGATTGCGAGGCCGAGCGAGCCGAGACCCCTTTCGACATCCGCGAGTGCCCGCTGCAGCAGCGCCGCGAGGCTCGCCGCATCAAGCGGCTTGAGCACATAGACGCGCGCTCTCGAGAGCAAGGCACCAACCACCTCGAACGACGGATTCTCGGTGGTCGCACCAATGAAGGTCAGCGTGCCGTCCTCGAGATAGGGCAGGAAAGTATCCTGCTGCGATTTGCTGAAGCGATGTACCTCATCGAGAAAGAGAACGGTACGGCGACCCGTCGCGGCACGCTCGACTTGGGCTTTCTCAACCGCCGCACGTACATCCTTGACGCCCGCCATCACCGCCGAGAGCGCGATGAACTGCGCCTGCGAGGACTGGGCAATCAGGCGCGCGAGCGTAGTCTTGCCGGTACCCGGCGGTCCCCAAAGAATGAGCGAGTGCAGTTGCCCGGACTCGATGGCTGCGCGCAGCGGCTTGCCCTGCGCCACCACCTGCACCTGCCCGACGAACTCGTCGAGACTGCGCGGTCGCATGCGATCGGCCAGCGGCCGAGTCAGGTCGGGGTCAGCCATCGCTCGAGGCGACCCAACCAGGAATCGCGAATGGGCAGATTGATCAGGATACCGGCGCACACGCCCGCCGCATCAGCGACAAAATCGAGCGCCTCGGCCGTACGACCGAGCGCCATGAGCCCTTGAGCGACTTCGATGAGACCGCCGACTGACAACATAACGAGCGCAACGAGCCAATAAAACCGCCGCTCGACGAGCGCGGCAAACCAGCCGGCGAGCGCAAAGAATGCGAGAAAGTGCGCAAGCTTGTCGTTGATACTCGAGACACCACCGCCATCCGCCGGCTCAAGACAAAGATAAATGACGAGGGCGAGCAGGACCGCCCCGAGCGTCATCCACCACCCTCTGAACTTGAGCGGCTGCATCGCGCGCGCCCTACTCGACCGGTTTGCCGATCAGATCGGCGCCAGGGGGCGGCGTAAAACGCAGCAACGCCGCATCGAGCGGCGGGTTACGCACACCCTGGCTGAAGAGCAGCACCGCCTGCTGCCCTAGCTTGTCGTCGATTTCGAGGCGTCGCAGCTCGAGTCCCGCAAAGCCGAAACGTGCCTCACGAAACTCGCCGTCGCTGCGTAGCGGGCGTGCCCGTACCCACTCGAGTCCATCGCGCCGACCGGCGGGCTTGATGTCGAAGGCCGTGCGCAAGTCACTCGTGCCGGCGAGCAGCATCGCGGGTGTCGCCGACAGTGCCCGACTCGCAGCACGCACGGTCACTTGCTCGAGATCGCGATCGTGAAACCACACATTGCGCCCGTCGGCGACCATGACCTGCTCGGGCGGGCCGATCTCCCAGCGAAATTTGCCCGGGCGCTGCACGATCAAAAGCCCGCGCTGCGGCTCGCGCGAGCGACCGCGCGAGTCGGTCATGCCCTGGGTGAATTCGGCGCGCCAGCCCACGAGACCCTCGAGAAAACGATCGAGTGCGGTGGCCTCGGCAGCCATGACAAGACTCGGCGCAAGTCCACCGAGCAACACCATCAACCCCGACCAAAGAATTTTTCGCACGGGCGTGCGGCTCACTCGCCCGACGGCGCCGGCACCAGGATCTCGCGACCGCCGTTCGCCTGCAGCGGTCCGACGAGGCCCGCCGCCTCCATGGCTTCGATCAGGCGCGCGGCGCGGTTGTAGCCGATCTTGAGACGCCGCTGCACATAGGAAATCGAGGGCTTGCGTTCGGTGACGACGATCTTGACCGCCTCGTCGTAGAGCGCATCCTGCTCCGGATCAGCACCCGCAGCGCCCGCCTCGCCCTCTTCGGGTGGCAGACCCGGCACCGGACCACGCGGCCCCGAAAGCACCTCGTCGATGTAGTTGGGCGCACCCGCCTTGCGCAGTGCCTCGACCACGCGATGCACCTCGGCATCGGAGACATAGGCGCCGTGCACACGATTCGGCATCGAGGTACCGGGCGGCAGATACAGCATGTCGCCGTGGCCGAGCAAAGATTCGGCGCCGCCCTGATCGAGGATGGTGCGCGAGTCGACCTTAGCCGACACCTGGAAAGCGACGCGGGTCGGGATGTTGGCCTTGATGAGACCCGTGATCACATCGACCGAGGGACGCTGCGTCGCGAGAATCAGGTGGATGCCCGAGGCACGCGCTTTTTGCGCAAGACGCGCAATGAGTTCCTCGACCTTCTTGCCGACGATCATCATGAGATCGGCGAGCTCGTCGATGATCACCACGATGAAAGGCAGCGGCACAAGATCCGGAATCTGCGACTGATCGATCGAGGGATCGTTGGCCGCGCGCGACATGATCACCGGATCCTTGATCGGCTTGCCCGCCTCGGTGGCATCGCGCACCTTGCGGTTGAAGCCGGCGATGTTGCGCACGCCCATCGCCGCCATCAGCTGATAGCGCCGCTCCATCTCGGCCACACACCAGCGCAGCGCATTGGCCGCATGCTTCATGTCGGTGACGACGGGTGCGAGCAGATGCGGAATACCCTCGTACACCGAGAGCTCGAGCATCTTTGGGTCGATCATGATGAGCCGCACGTCCTCGGCGGTGCTCTTGTAGAGCATCGAGAGCACCATGGCGTTGATCGCTACCGACTTGCCCGAACCCGTGGTGCCCGCGACCAGCAAGTGCGGCATGCGCTGCAGATCGGCCACCACGGGCGCACCGCCGATATCTTTGCCGAGTGCGAGCGCGAGCGGCGAGCCGATGTCGTCATACGCCTTCGATTTGACGATCTCGCCGAAGGTGACCACCTCGCGCTTTTCGTTCGGGATTTCAAGACCCATCACCGATTTGCCGGGAATGACCTCGACCACGCGCACGCTGATCGCGGAAAGCGCCCGCGCAAGATCCTTGGAGAGCGAACTGATCTGGCTCGCCTTGACGCCAGGCGCAGGTCGCAGCTCGAAGCGCGTGACCACGGGACCGGGCAGCACTGCGACAACCTCGACCTCGACGCCGAAATCTTTGAGCTTGAGTTCGACCAGCCGCGACATGGCCTCGAGCGCCTCGGCCGAATAGCCCGACTCGCGCGGCGGCGGATCATCGAGCAGCTGCAGCGGCGGTAGCTCGCCCGCCTTGGCGGTAAAGAGCGGTACCTGACGCTCTTTTTCGACGCGCTCGCTCTTCTCGGGTTGCGGCGCCGGCGCCTCGATGCGCGGTTTGGAACGCGTCGAGGCTTTTTTGGTTTCAACCTCGAGGGTTTCCTTGCGCGCGGCCTTGCGCTCTTCGCCCTCGGCAATGTCGCGCTGCTGCAGACGCCGCGCGCGCAGCCAATCGATCGCACCCCAGAACCCGCCACCAAGACGATCCATGACCGCGAGCCACGAGAGGCCGAAGGCGAGCGACACGCCGCTCATCGCGCAGGCGAGTGCGAGCAGCGTACCGCCGACGAAGTTGAAGTTGCCGAGCATCCACTCGCCGACCAGGCTGCCAACGATGCCGCCTGCGCTTTGCCTGAGCACACCCGGCGCGAAGTGCAGCGTGGCGAGCGCACACGTCGAGGCCAAGAGCAGCACGAATCCGCCCAAACGTACGAAGGTGTTGAGGCGCGAGGCCCGCTCGACCGAGGCGCGCTGGCGAAACATCAACCAGCATGCCGCCCCGAGCATGATCGGGAACAGATAGGCCGGCCCCCCAAACAGGAAGAACAGCGTATCGGCGAGCCAGGCGCCCTGACGGCCAATGATGTTGCGGATCTCGCCAGCACCCTCGCCCGTGAAGGAGAACCCGGGATCCTGCGGGTGGTAGCTCACGAGGGCCACGAACAGCATCAACGCCACCACCCCGGTGAGGATGACTGCGCCCTCGCGCAAGGCGCGCTTGACGGTCTCTGTGAAACGATCGGGAGCGTCGTCAGCCTTGGCGGCGTGTTCGGACAATGTGGGACCTGCCGGCAATCAATGAAGGCCGGATTCTACGGGAACAGGCCAAGCGGCGACAGTTCGAAGCCCCGCCGCCCGTGCATCCTGCAGCGCTTGCCCCTAACATCTCGCCATGACTTCGCAACATCGCCAACTCATCATTCTCGGCTCGGGTCCCGCCGGCTACTCGGCGGCCGTGTACGCCGCTCGCGCCAACCGCGCACCCATGCTGATCTCTGGCCTGCAGGAAGGCGGTCAGCTCATGACCACCACCGAGGTCGATAACTGGCCGGGCGATGCCCACGGCCTGCTCGGCCCCGCGCTGATGGAGCGCATGAAGGCGCATGCGCTGCGCTTCGGTACCGAGTTCGTCAGCGATCACATCCACACCGCCCAACTCGGCGAACGGCCATTTCGGCTAATCGGCGATCTCGGCGAATACACCTGTGATGCGCTCATCATCGCCACGGGTGCCTCGGCGCGCTATCTCGGACTCGACTCCGAGGAAGCCTTCAAGGGCAAGGGCGTCTCGGCCTGCGCGACCTGCGACGGATTTTTCTTCCGTGGACAGTCGGTCGCCGTGGTGGGCGGCGGCAACACCGCCGTCGAAGAGGCGCTTTATCTCTCGAACATCGCGAGTCACGTCACGCTCGTGCACCGCCGCGATCGGCTGCGGGCCGAAAAAATCATGCAGGATCGCCTGTTCGAGCGCGAGAAAGTGGGCAAGGTGCGAATTCTTTGGAATCATGCCGTCGATGCCGTGCTCGGCGATGACTCGGGCGTCACGGGTCTACGCGTGCGGGCAGCCGACGCCTCGAGCGCCGCCAACGGCGCGGCGCAGGATCTCGCGGTGAGCGGCGTTTTCATTGCCATCGGTCACACGCCGAATACCGACATCTTCGCGGGCCAGCTCGCCATGAAGGACGGCTATATCAGCGTGCACAGCGGCACCTCCGGCAACGCCACGGCAACCAGTATTCCCGGCGTTTTCGCTGCGGGCGATGTCGGCGATCACGTCTATCGTCAGGCTATCACCTCGGCGGGCTCGGGCTGCATGGCCGCGCTCGATGCCGATCGCTGGCTCGAGCGTTTCGATCACGGCGGATGACGCTGACGGTCCACACGATCGAGCGTCTCGCCGAACTCGACGCCAGCGAGTGGGCGGCTCTGGATCATGCGGGCTACCCCTTCACACGCCTCGAGTTCCTGAGCGCGCTTGAGCGCACGGGCTGCATCGGCGCAGGCACGGGCTGGCGCCCGCTGCTCGTCACGCTGCGTGACGAGCGGGGTCTAGCGGCAGCGGCACCCGCCTGGCTCAAGGACGATTCCTACGGCGAATTCGTATTCGATTTCGCCTGGGCCCAGGCCTACGCGCGCCACGGCCTGCGTTACTACCCGAAGCTCGTGGTCGCAGCGCCCTTCACGCCGGCCACCGGCCCGCGCTTGCTGGTGCGCCGCGATCTCGCCGGCGATACAACAGATCGCCTCACACTGCGGCGCGCGCTGCAAGCCGCATTGATCGACACCGCCGAGGCCCGCGGGCTCTCTTCGGTACACCTGCTCTTTCCCGAGGCCGACGATCGGGCGGCGCTCGATGCGCGTTGGCTCGAGCGGCGTGATTGTCAGTTTCATTGGAGCAATCGCGGCTATGCGAGCTTCGAGGATTTCCTTGGCAGTTTCACTGCCGAGAAGCGCAAGAAAGCCAAGCGCGAACGACGACGCGTGGCCGAAGCCGGGATTCGCTTCGAATCGCGGCTCGGCAGCGAGGCCACGCAGAACGAAATCCTGATGGCCTGGCAGCTGCACCGCACGACCTTTCTGCGTCGTGGCAACGAACCCTATCTTGGCGCCGAGACCTTTCTTGAAATCGCGCGCACCCTGGGCGAGTCGCTGCTCTTCAAATTTGCGATGCAGGGCGAAGACATCGTGGCGGTGGCGGTATTTTTCATCGGCGGCGATGCGCTCTACGGACGCTATTGGGGTGCCGCTGAAGAGCATCACAGCCTGCATTTTGAGACCTGTTATCACCAGGGTATCGAGTTCTGCATCGAACGCGGGCTCGCACGCTTCGAGCCTGGTACACAGGGCGAGCACAAGGTGAGTCGCGGTTTCGTGCCGACCTACACGCACTCGGCGCATTGGATCGGCGAGCCGCGTTTTCGCGCCGCGATCGCTGATTATCTCGAGCGCGAGATCGACGCCGTCGAACGCTACGCCAAGGGCGTCGGCGAACATGTGCCGTATCGCGCCGATCTCGACACGCCATGACGCGCCGCCCGCAACGAGGCCTCGTTTGGCTCGAGCCCGGCGGCGATCCGGCGGCTTTTCCGGCAGCGGATCATGCGCTCGATGAACCCGCCGGTCTCATCGCCGCGGGCGGCGATCTGCGCCCCGAGCGTCTGCTCGCCGCCTATCGACGCGGCATTTTCCCTTGGTATTCGCCTGGCCAGCCGATTCTCTGGTGGTGTCCCGATCCGCGCGAAGTACTCTTTCCAGCCGAGTTTCGCCGCAGCCGCAGCCTCGCCAAGCGCGAACGCAACGCGGGCTTCGAGGTGCGTATCGACAGCGATTTTGCCGCTGTGATCGATGCCTGTGCGGCGCCGCGCGAGCATGACGGCGGCGGCACCTGGATCACCGCAGAGATGCGCGAGGCTTATCTCGCCCTGCATCGACTTGGGACTGCCCACAGCATCGAGACTTGGCACGAGGGTCGACTCGTCGGCGGTCTCTACGGCGTGCATCAGGGTGGCGTGTTTTTCGGCGAGTCGATGTTCAGCCGCATGGCCGATGCCTCGAAGGTCGCGCTCTCGGCGCTCGTTCACCGCGCCCTCGAGCGGCAGATCGAGCTGATCGACTGTCAGATGCCCTCTCGCCACCTCGCCTCGCTCGGCAGTCGGGCGATTTCCCGCACCGAATTTCTGCGTTTGATTGATTCGGCGCAGCGACTTGGGCAGAATCGCGCCTTCTTTTAAACGGGTGACTGCAAACTGATGTCCAAAGAAGACGCGATACAGATGGACGGCGAAGTCGTCGAGACGCTGCCGAACACCACTTTTCGCGTGAAGCTGAAGAACGGACACGTCGTCATCGCGCACATCTCCGGCAAGATGCGCAAGAACTACATCCGCATTCTTACCGGCGACACGGTCACCGTCGAACTCACGCCCTACGATCTGACCAAGGGTCGCATCGTCTACCGCGGCCGTTAATCGACGAGCGCGGGTTCCTCGCTCGGGATGCACTCGAGATCGAGTCCCGAGCCATCCGCCTTGACGCTGGCGCGCACCGTGCCACCGCCCACGAGTTTGCCAAACAGCAACTCCTCGGCGAGCGGCCGTTTGATGTGCTCCTGGATGATTCGCGCCATCGGCCGTGCACCCATCTTGGGGTCGTAGCCTTTCTGCGCGATCCAACGACGCGAGGGGTCGTCGAGTTGCAGCGCGACGCGCTTGCTCTCGAGCTGGGTTTCGATCTCGACCAAAAGTTTCTCGACAACGCGCTCGATGGTCGCTTCATCAAGCCCGCCGAACTGGATCACCGCATCGAGACGATTGCGGAACTCGGGCGAGAATAATTTTTTGATCGCCTCCATGCCATCGCTCGTGGTGTCGCTCGCCGTGAAACCGATCGGCGTGCGTGCCATGTCTGCGGCGCCCGCGTTGGTGGTCATGACGATGATCACGTGACGGAAATCCGCCTTGCGACCGTTGTTGTCGGTGAGCGTGCCGTGGTCCATCACCTGCAAAAGCAGATTGAAAACATCGGGGTGCGCTTTTTCGATTTCGTCGAGCAGGAGCACCGCATGCGGATGTTTGGAAATCGCCTCGGTGAGCAGCCCGCCTTGATCGAAGCCGACATAGCCCGGCGGCGCGCCGATCAGGCGCGAGACCGTGTGACGCTCCATGTATTCGGACATGTCGAAGCGGATGAACTCGATGCCGAGCGCGATCGCGAGCTGACGCGTGACCTCGGTCTTGCCGACGCCGGTCGGTCCGGCGAACAAGAAACTACCAACGGGCTTGCGTGCATCGCCAAGCCCCGAGCGCGCCATCTTGATAGCCGATGAGAGCGTCTCGACCGCCTTGTCCTGCCCAAAGATCACGAGCTTGAGGTTGCGCTCGAGGTTGCGCAGCACTTCTTTGTCGTTGCTCGAGACGGTCTTTGGCGGGATGCGCGCAATGCGCGCGACCACATCTTCGATGTGATGCACATCGACTACGGTCTCACGCTCAGCCGCGGGTTTGAGGCGCAGTCGCGCGCCGGCTTCATCGACCACATCGATCGCCTTGTCCGGTAGATGCCTCTCGTTGATGTGTCGCGCCGAGAGCTCTGCAGCCGCCTTCAGCGCTTCGTCGGTATAGGTGACCTGGTGGTGCTCTTCGAAGCGGCTGCGCAGGCCCTTGAGGATTTCGATGGTCTCGGGGACCGTGGGTTCGACGACATCGATCTTCTGAAAGCGACGCGCGAGCGCGTGATCCTTTTCGAAGATGCCACGGTATTCCTGATAGGTCGTCGAACCGATGCAGCGCAGCTCGCCGTTGGTGAGCACGGGCTTGATAAGGTTCGAGGCGTCCATCACGCCGCCCGAGGCGGCACCCGCACCGATCACGGTGTGGATCTCGTCGATAAAAAGCACAGCGCCCGGTTGTTTCTTGATCTCGGCGAGCACGGCCTTGAGTCGCTTTTCGAAGTCGCCACGATATTTGGTGCCGGCGATCAGCGAGCCCATGTCGAGCGAATAGATCGTGCAGCCCGTAAGCACCTCGGGCACCTGGCCCTCGACGATGCGCCGCGCAAGACCTTCGGCGATGGCGGTTTTGCCAACCCCCGCTTCACCCACATAGAGCGGATTGTTCTTGCGTCGCCGACAAAGAATTTCGATGGTGCGCTCGACTTCCATCTGCCGACCGATCAGCGGATCGATCTTGCCCTCTTCGGCGAGCTTGTTGAGATTGCTGGCGTATTTGTCGAGTGCGCCACCGGCCTCGCCCTCGGCATTCGCCGCTGCCGCCGGCGCGGCGCCCTCTTCTTTGGGCTCGGCGCGCTCATCGGCGATCTTGGACATGCCGTGCGAGATGTAATTGACGACATCGAGTCGCGCAACATCCTGACGATTGAGCAGGAACACCGCGTGGCTCTGC
>JBILGD010000079.1:0-12907 GCA_044351225.1 Steroidobacteraceae bacterium | reverse complement strand
AGGTTTCGATTCGCAAGCCCAAGGCCTCGCGTCCCGAGTCGCGCGAGGTATACATCGTTGCGAGGGAATTCAAGGGATGACTCGCCGTAGCCTATGACTTGCCCTCTACAAAGATAACTCTGCCGACACTGCTGCGACCCTGAAAAAGATGCATGATTTTCAGTCGAAGCTCCACGCTGAAGGTCGCTACGATTTGCCCGTGACCTTGCAGTCTGTCGACGGCGGTGGAAAAGACAGCACCATCCGCCGGATCTGTAGTGCTGTCAATCCGCAAGGCTGTACTGTCACGGCTTTCAAGGAGCCGAGCCGCGAAGAGTTGTCACATGATTTTCTCTGGCGTGTTCACGCCCGCGTGCCGGCTCATGGGCGCATAGCGATATTCAATCGCTCGCACTACGAAGAGGTTCTGGTGCCGCGCGTCGAGAAGTCCGTCTCTCGTCAGCAACTCGATGCTCGCTACCGACCTCGAGTCGCTGCCGCTTCGTTGGCCGCCGCTCGATCCGGCTATTCGGGCAGAGGGAATTCGTTGACGAGTTCAGGCGCCCGAGAGATCGAACGTCTCGAACAGCCGGGATTCTTCGGTTCCGAGCGTCAGATCCTTGATCGCAAAAAGCATCTGTCGAGCCGAAAGTGTGAAGGCACGATTAGTGGCGATCAGTACCGAGATGTGTTCAGCGTTAAACGCGCCGCTCGATAGCCCGTGCATCGTCTCCTGCGTGATGACCGAGTCTTCGTTCATCAAAGTTTGCATCGATTGAATCAGCTTTGCCATCGCGGTTGGGTCGGTAGAGGCCATGGCGGCACGTAGGGCGGCGTGATGCTCGACGAGCCTGCGACATAAATCTCTTCTCCGGTCGTTGAGGTAGTCGCACTCGGAGGTATCGAGTTTGTCGATCTCATGCCGTACATCCTTGAGCGTCTTCGCAGCGCCGATCGCGCCACGCACGGCGGATAACAGTCGGTTCAGCAGCAGGGCTTCATCGGCAGTCATCTCTTGACCGGGAAGTTGTGCGGCGAAAAGATAAATGGCCTCCTGAATCTGTTTGAGTTCCGCATAGCTTTCATCCGGCGGTGGCTGCCGCTTTCGGTGCAGGCCAGCAGCAGGCGTATCGTCCTGAATGGCACCGAGCAGTTGCTCGTTGTGACTCATGGCCGCGAATATCAGTGAGCGCACTTCATGCTGCAGCGATACCAGCGCAGCCTCGGGTACATGCGATGTGGTCTTGCTGATGAACGTCGCAGGAGAGACTTCTCTCTCGGGTATGAGACGCTCGACGAGCCGAGCGAACGATGGCAGGGCAGGCAAGAAGAGCAGCACGCCCATGAAATTGAAGGCGGTATGAAAGAGCGCAAGACCCAGAAGCGGATTTTCTGCGAAGCCCAATGAATCGAAGATGAGCGATGAAACGTAGGGCAACAATAAAAAAGCGATTACGGCCATGATCGAGTTGAAAAGAAAATGACCAGCCGCGACGCGCCGCTTGACGGTTGAGCCTCCGACCGCACCAATCATCGCCGTGATGGTGGTGCCGAGATTGCTGCCGATTACCATGGCTGCGGCATCCGAATAATCGAGCGCCCCACCGTGCAGCACGCTCAGGATGACGGCCATGCTTGCGGAGCTGCTTTGCACGGCGGCGGTCAAGATGAATCCAGCGAGCACGAACGTGGCAGCACCGAGTTCCGGCACAAGTTGCAGCGTCTCGGCGGTCATCAGCGACTCTGCGCCGCGTCGCAGGTAATCGAGACCCATGAACAGGAAGCCGAAACCGACGGCGAGTTTGCTGAAATGGCCGCCACGCGCAGACTTGCCGACAAAGATTAGACCGAGTCCACCTACGCCGATAAAAGGCAATGCCAGTGCCTCGATACTCAGTTTGAAGCCGAGCATGGCGACGAGCCAACTCGTGAACGTCGTACCGAGATTCGAGCCGAAGACGACTCCGATGGCGTTCGGCAGCGACATGATGCCTGCACCGGTAAAGGCCAGCACCATCAGTGTGACTGCGGAACTGCTTTGCAGGATCGCGGTGGCCAATGTTCCGGTCAGGATCGCCTTGATCGGCGTATCCGTGTACCGGCGAAGACTGACGCGAAATGTCCGACCCGACAGGTTGTGGATGGCTTCCTCAAGCAGAAACATCCCGAACATGAAAATGCCGAGGCCGGCGAGGAGTTCCCAGAAGTCGATGGCGCGCATGCATCTATTGATGACGGTAATGTGACCTTGACCTATACCGTCTATTACCGCACTTGGCCATACGGGGTTGGCCGCAGTGTGTTCTTCATTGGCAACATCAGTTCGAGTGCGCTCTGGCAGTCGATCAGGTTGCAATTGAACGGCGATGGAACCTACACCCTGCGGTGAACGGGAATCGTCAACGCACCCCGCGCGAGCCGCGGGATTACCTGGTTTTCCCTTATCCCTCCAAGGATCCTAAATGGTTGTGGTTTGGTGATCGCATGCTCGATGGCGCGATAGTCAGGTCGACAACACCCTGAAGCTTGCCGTGTTCGAGCAATACGCTGCGCGTGGCCAGCGCATCGATGCATTTTGGATCGTGAGTGGCGATCAGCATGGAGAGTCCGCTCTCGCTCAGCACGCGGAGAATCCGGGCGGTCGTCTCTGCATCGAGTGATACGGTAGGTTCATCCAGCAGCAATAGCTTCGGCTCCATGACCAGTAGTCCGGCAAGCGCGACCAGACGTTTCTCGCCACCCGAGAGCTCATGTATGGGCCGCTCGGCAATGTCTTCGAGACCGATTCGTTCGAGTACTCGGTCGGCAGCATGATGTGCGCGCTCAGCGCTCCAGCCTAAATTGAGTGGACCGAATTCAATGTCTTCGAGTACGGTGGGTCCAATCAACTGATCGTCGGGATCCTGAAACAATAAGCCGACCGGACCGCGAAACGGCGCGAAGTCGGCGTCATTTCGACAAGCCCGCCCCATCAATTCGATTTCACCCGACTCTGCGGGCAGCAAGCCGAGCGCGGTCAACAGCAATGTGGTTTTGCCCGCACCGATTCCGCCGCGCACGACGACGCGCTCGCCAGGGTTGATCGTGAGTTCGAGGCCGTTTATCACGAGCCGCGATGATCGGCGCACGATGACGTTATCCATGCGGAGTAATGCGGACATCTTCATCCTCTGCTACCAGACACCATCATGGCGATCGCGATGGCGGCTGCGACACTGCCCAGCAACAACCATTCCGATCGCGGCAAGGTATTCCAGTGACCGTGTCGACGCACTGGCCAATAATTCATCGCAGAGAGGCCACGGGCGCGCAGTCCGAGCTCCAATCGTTCGCTGCGTACGAGCGCGTGGATGATCAGCCACGCCACAAGTTGACTGCTCACCCGGATGGTTCGCCAGCCGAATCGCGATTGATAGGCTCTGGCGCGCATGGCCTGCTCGAGGCGAGTCCGCGTGTCGGCGAGGATGGCCACGGAGCGTACGGCGAGAGCGATGAGCGCGCCTAGCGACTGCGGCAGTCCGAGACCCACGACGGCGCGCGCAAGGTCGATGCCGCTCATTCGTCCGAGCAGCAGGCTCACGGCGAGGGCGATGACATTCACGCGCAGGGTCATCTGTGTTGCGAGCGCGGTACCGCTGTCACTCGGTGTCAGACTGCGCCAATCGATGGCCACTGCAAGCCAGATCCACAGCACGAAAACATTGATCACGCCTATTCGCTTTGCCAGCCAGCGAAGCGATAGCGTTCGCCGGATGATCACGAAAAACGAGGCGAGTAGCGCGAGCAACAGCATGATGGCGAGCGTGTGGATCGATGTGATCGCGGTTGAGGCGACACTCACGAGCAACGCGGCGAGCAGACGCAGCCTGCCGTCCGGATGATGCTCGTGACTCATCGCGCCCTGGTTCCGGTCAAGCGCAACACTCGCGGCAGTGCGCGACCGAGCGAGGCGAGCGCCAGCGCGCTAACCGCAGCGTCGATCAACCATACCGGGATCTGTGCCGCACTCATCAGGACGATCAAACCTAGCAAGGCATTCTTGCCCGTCGTCCACAACATCGCGGTTGCGAGCAGGACGGCCCCGGCGATGCCGATTGTCGCCGCCAAGGCGCCGCTGAACAGCAGCGATGGTGCTGAGGGCGATGAGTGTTCCAGCAGACCACGCAACAGATAGTGAGCAAGTACCGCAGGCGCAGCCAGCAAGAGCGTGTTGGCGCCAAGCACTGCGATACCGCCAAAAGAAAACAACAAAGCTTGCAGAAGCAGCGCCACGAAGATGACGGGAAAGGCGAGCCAGCCGAGCAACAGGCCGATCAGTCCGTTCAAGACGAGATGCACGCTCCCCACACCGATCGGGATGTGGATAGTGCCAATGACGAAGAACACGGCAGCAAAGAGTGCGGCGACGGGCAGCGTCTGCGGCGTCACGCGGCGCAGCCCGAGAGCGATGCCCGCTGCGGCACCGACTGACGCGAGTGCCAGCGTCGGCAAGCCAAGAACACCATCTGCCAAATGCATGCAGTCAGTCTTGCGAGGACGAGGGGCGGCGCCTTGCAAGCCACCATGCGGTGATGCCGACCAAGCCGAGCAGATAGCCGAGCCCACTCAACCATTCGCGCCAAGGCGGGTGCTCCGGCCTGTGAGTGTGCGGAGCGTCACCCGCGATCACTCGATCGATCAGTAGAGTGAACCGTGCCTCACCACGATGACCTATGCCGTCGTCGACCGTCACCAGGAACTCGCCGCGCTCGCGTGGCGCGGGAAAGGCGAAACGGCCTTCCGTGTTGGTCCTGCTCCTCGCCCTGGCCGGGCCTTCGGCGGACTTGTTCGGGTCCCGCAGTTCGACCACGGCTTCGGCCATGGGGGAGCCATCTGCGAAGCGCGCGCTGCCCGTTATGGCTTCGTTGCTTACCGTGACCGACACACGCACGCCGTGGGCCGAGGCGACGCCAGGCCACAACAGGGCGATCAGGGTGAACGGGATGATCGGGGCGAAGGTACGAGTCACGTAAGAAAAATATCATGATTCTCACACTCATCGGGCATGCCGTTCGCTCCGCGTTGCGAGGCCGGGAATATTCGGGTGAATCTGTTGGCCCATTGTCGCCGTTTTGTCCGGGTGAGTACGTGGCGAAAGAACTCCCGGATCCCCACTCGCAGACGATCGCATGCTGCCTCGAGATTACGGCTTCGACACCGACCGGTTTGAGCGACGCCGAGGCTGCGCGGCGGCTGGCGGCGCACGGGTCCAACCTCCTGCCTCAGGCAGCGCCCAAAAATCCCCTACGCCGGTTCGCGGCGCAGTTTCACAACGTCCTCATCTACGTGCTTCTTGGCGCAGCGGTGATGACCGCGATGCTCGGTCACTGGATCGATACCGGTGTGATCGTCGCCGTCGTGCTGGTGAACGCCATTATCGGCTTTCTGCAAGAACGCAAAGCCGAAGCCGCGATGGCAGCGATCCGCGACTTGCTGGCTCCGCGCGCGAACGTAGTTCGCGATGGACGCAGGCGAACCGTGGATGCGGCAGACCTCGTCGTCGGTGACCATGTCTTTTTGGAGTCCGGTGATCGTGTCCCGGCAGACGTACGCCTGCTTGAGGTGCGCGCCCTGCGGGTTGATGAGGCCATTCTCACCGGCGAATCGGTGTCGGTTCAAAAAAATCTGGACACCGTGCCGACGAGCGCCACGTTGGCGGAGCGTACTTGCATGGCGTTCAGCGGCACGATGGTGACTACGGGAACCGCTCGCGGACTCGTGATCGCCACGGGCGCCTCGTCGGAGATCGGCAAAATCAGCGGCCTGCTGCAGACCGTCGAGCGCTTGACCACACCCTTGGTTCGACAGATGGACGTGTTTGCACGCTGGCTGACCGCGTTCATATTATTGATTGCCGGATTACTGCTGCTGTACGGCTACGTTGTCGGACATCTGCCGTTCGCGGAACTCTTCATGCTGGTTGTCGGCCTCTCTGTAGCGGCGATTCCGGAAGGTCTACCGGCGGTGCTTACCATCACGCTCGCGGTGGGTGTGCAGACCATGGCACGTCGCCAAGCCATCGTTCGCTATCTTCCGGCAATCGAAACGATCGGCTCGGTATCGGTGGTCTGTACCGACAAGACCGGCACTCTGACACGAAACGAGATGGTGGTAACCCGCGTTGCCATGGCCGATGTCGTGCTTGTGGTCGAGGGCGAGGGGTATACCCCGACAGGCCGAATTCTGGATGCACATGGCACCCGTGTGCATTCATCGCCGACACTCGAAGAAATCGGTCGAGTGGCGGGTCTCTGCAATGACGCAGAACTGCGCGGGTCTGGAGGCGCCTGGCGGTTTGAGGGCGATCCGATGGAAGGCGCCCTCGTCGCACTCGCTGCCAAGGTCGCCGGCACGACCGAGGCACCGCATGCACAGTGGCAGCGTCTCGATGCCATACCCTTCGATCCGGTTCATCGCTACATGGCTGTATTGAACCGGGCCCCGGACGGCCGAACGTGCGTGATCGTCAAGGGTGCGCCAGAGGCGGTGTTGCCAATGTGCCGTATACAAAGATTATCGGATGGTTCGACAACACCGATCGATGATGCTTACTGGGCCGATACCATCGAGGCGCTGGCATCGCAAGGCCAACGCGTGATTGCGCTCGCCACCTTTTGTCGCCATGAATCCGGTGGGCTGTCAGCAGGTGATCTGACGCCAGAGAACCTGTCGAGTGATGATTGGTCTCGGCATCTCACGCTGCTTGGTCTGGTTGGTCTGATCGATCCGCCCCGCAGCGAGGCCATCGAGGCTGTTGCCGAATGCCGATCAGCCGGCATCCGAGTGAAAATGATCACCGGTGATCACGGGGCGACTGCGCGTGCGATCGCCGAAAGGATAGGTCTCGAAAACTTCGATCGTGTGCTGACCGGAAAGGATCTCGATGAGCTGAGCGATGCAGCCTTGTCGGAGCTCGTCACGCAGGTCGATGTCTTCGCCCGAACCTCACCGAGCCACAAGCTTCGGTTGGTGGAGGCGCTGCAGAGTCGCGGGCTGACCGTTGCGATGACCGGCGACGGAGTCAACGATGCACCCGCTCTCAAGCGTGCCGATATCGGCATCGCCATGGGCTGCAAGGGAACCGAGGCCGCAAAGGAAGCGGCCGAGTTGGTGCTGGCCGACGGCAACTTCGCTTCGATTGTCGCGGCGATCCGCGAGGGACGGACCGTCTATGACAACATCATCAAGGTCATCAGCTGGACTTTGCCCACCAATGCCGGAGAGGCACTTACCATCATCGCTGCCTTGATGGCCAGTTTTGCACTGCCGATCACCGCGATACAGATTCTTTGGGTCAACCTCATCACGGCCGTCACCCTTGGAATTGCACTCGCTTTTGAGCCTACCGAGAAAGGCACGATGACTCGTCCGCCACGCCAGAGAAATCAGCCACTGCTGACCGGATCACTCGTTTGGCACATCGTGCTGGTTTCCATGCTTTTTCTGTGTGCAGTATTCGGCATCTACACTTATGCCGTCGAGAAGGGACACTCGGTCGAACTCGCGCGGACCATGGCGATGAATACGCTAGTCGTACTGGAGATATTCCATCTTTTTTTCATTCGCAACGTGTACGGCAGCTCGATCAACAAGGGCGCCATCAAGGGAACGCCGGTGATCTGGGCCTGCGTGGTCGTCGTGACTGCCGCGCAGTTTCTCATTACCTATATACCGTTCATGCAGGGGGTTTTTTCAACACGGTCCGTACCGTTCCTTGACGGATTGATCATCGTCATGACGGGGGTCGTGTTTTTCGCTCTGATCGAAATCGAGAAGCAGATTCGTCTATCCTTCAGACCTGCTTTAAGGAGATAGCCCATGATCAAGCGCCTTGCTACCAACCTGCCGGTAATTTTTTTGGCCCTTGCGTGGGCGATCCCGCGAGCGGTGGCGGAGCAGCCCGTCGTTGCGCCTGTAGCCGCTGCCAAAACCACGGCTGATTCGGCTGCCGGGCATTTTTTCCGTACGCTGCAGACGCTGTGTGGTCGACGCTTCACAGGCCGAATTGTCGAAGATCGGCCACCGCCCGCAGCCGATGATCCATTCACGGGCCGCGTACTCGAGATGCATGTACGCGATTGCAGCGATGATGAAGTCCGCATTCCGTTCGCGGTGGGCGAAGATCGCAGCCGCACCTGGATAGTGTCCCGGGTGGCAGGTGGGCTTCGCTTGAAGCACGATCATCGTCATGCAGACGGCACACCCGATACGATCACCATGTATGGCGGTGACACGGTCGATGCGGGAACCGCCGAACGGCAGAGTTTTCCCGCTGATGCGGAGACGATCGCCTTGTTCAAGGCGAACAACATGCCTGCCTCATTGCCCAACGTCTGGGCGCTCGAAGTGGTCGCCGGTCAGTATTTTGTTTATGAGTTGGCCCGACCGACCGGTCGATTATTCAGGGTTCGCTTCGATCTCGACCGTTAAGAGCGCGATCAGTCATCGCCCGTGACAGGCGAGACGAAGCCCTCGGGTTTGAAGGCGACCAGCGAGCAACCGAGCGACTGCAGGATCGCCTCTGCCGTGTTGCCCATCACGAAGCTGCGCAGTCCCGTGCGCGCCACGGTGCCCATGACGAGCACATCGATGCCGTTCGCGTCGACGAACTCGGGGATCTTTTCGGAGGGCTTGCCGCGAATTCGGCTCACTCGCAAGTTGCCGGCTATGCCGGCTTCACGCAGCAAATCGTCGAGTGCCGTACGATGCCGTTGCTCGGCATCGCGAACGGCAGCGTCGATTTCTTCGTCGGTCATGCGCATCCACGGATTGCCACGCAAATAAGACTCATACTCGTAATCCCAGCACGAGACTACTTCGAGTGGCAGTTCGTCGGCGGCCGAAAGCTGACGGGCAACCTGCAGTAGTCGCACCGACAAGGCGTGCGCGGCAGGATTGGGCGAGACCGGGTCGATGGCAACGCCGATCCGCATGCTGCCTTGATGCGTCTGCAGCGGTCGCGTGAGCCACACCGGCACAGGCGATTTGCGCAACAGGTTCAGATCAACCGCTGATAGGCCCTTGCGGGTATCTGCGGACTCAACCGTCTTGATGATCAGATCGATGGAGTTTCGCAGCGCGTGTCGAATGATGCGCACGGCAGGTGTTGCGCCGAATTCGACCTCAAGCGGTACCGCTGCGAGCGAGGTTTCAGCCGCCAGGGAGGCGATGACAGTCCCGAGTTCTTCACGAAATCGATCACGCAACGAATTCGCAAAGCGCTCGCGGTAGTCCTCCATGGAGGGGGGCAGCTCCGGCGCGACGATCAGCGCAGACAGTTCCGCCGAGTTTTTGCGGGCGAGGGTCACGGCTTCCTTGAGCGCCGCGCGCTCATCACCCAAGCCATGACTCACCATGAGGATTCGTTGGAACTGTTGCATGATGCGCTCTCCTGTTTTCGATGATTTCTCGATAACGATACCTGCGAGTCCGATCCCGTTCCAGTATAGATCGCGTCGCACTCGCGTCCGCCCGTAAGCGCGATCCCGTACGGAGGTCACCGGGGTTTCACGGTAATCGCGAGCGTGCAGAATCCGCCTCTCTTCCATGGCAGTCAGGCGACCGATCGATGATCACCCATGCTTCGCATCTGCCGGCCCGCTTCGGTATCGAAGAGGAATTCTTCCTTTGTCGCACCGACGACCATGCGATCGTACGCAAACCATCACGGAAGTTTCTCCGTGATTGCCGGAACACGCTTGGCTCGTTGCTATCGGCAGAACTTCTGCAGAGTCAGATCGAGGCCCGAACCGCCATCCTCGACTCGCCCGATGCTGCGCTCGAGGCTGTGACGGCGAGCCGCGACAAGCTTGGCCGGACGGCTCGCGCACACGGACTGTGCATTCTTTCGGCCGGGACTCATCCGCTGGCGCAGTGGCGAGAGCAGATCGCCAGCGATGCCTTGCGTTATCGCCGACTGTTCGAAGATTTCCAGATCGTCGCGCAGCGAAACTTGCTCTGTGGTCTTCATGTCCACGTGGAAATTGCGCCGCAGCTGGACCGTATCCACGTCATGAACGGCGTGATGCCATGGTTGCCGATGTTTTTGAGTCTGACCGCGTCATCGCCATATTGGGGGCGACGCGACACGGGGTTGATGAGCTATCGACAGTCGGCCTATGACGAGTGGCCGCGAACGGGTATTCCGCGGCTCTTTAGCGACGAGGCGGAGTATCGCCGCTACATCGAGCGAATGCTTGCGGTCGAGGCGATCGCTGATGAGAGTTTCATCTGGTGGGCGATTAGACCGTCTGCCAAGTATCCGACGCTCGAATTGCGGATTGCCGATGCCTGTCCGGATATACGCGATGCGCTTTGTGTCGCACAGCTATACCGCGCCGCGGTTCACCAGCAAAGTTTGCTACTGCAGCGCGGTACGACGATCCAGCATGATCCGGTGGAACGCCTGATCATCGAAGAAAATCGTTGGCGGGCAAAGCGCCTCGGCACGAAGGCGCACCTGATACCCGCCGGCGGTTCAAGGCCGATCGAACTGGCGCAAGTGATCGAAACTTTTGCCATCGAATGCGCCGAGGCGATCGAAGAGCTCGCAGTTCAAGAGGCTGTCGAGCGCGCCAGAAAAATCGCCCGCGAGGGTTGTAGCGCGGAGCGGCAACGACAGCGCTACGCTGCGGCCCGGGAGCGTGGCATCACGCATCAGCAGGCTCTTGCCGAAGTAGTCGCGGCGCTGGTGCATGACACTCAGCTCGTCTGACTTGTCAGTGACTCTTCAGGTTTTGACCTGTTCGAGAACCGCCAGCGTGCGACGAGCGGATTCGAGACTGGTGTCCAGAGGGTCGACGATGTCTTCTTTGAGGACGAGTGCGCGGTGCAGCGTGCGTAGACCATCGACGAATCGACGATACTCGTCGATAAAGACACGCTCGAGTTGCTGCTCGGCGAGGAGTCCGCGATTCGCTTGCTGCAGCTGCACGACGCGAATATTGCGCTGGGCGCGCGAGTGCAGATCGTACACCTTGACCCGCTGTGCTTGCGGCAGGTCCTTGGTCGGGCTTTCGAGGTTCGCGACGACCTCGAGAAAAGTCTGCAGATCGCGTTCGATGGTGGAGAGCAATTTTTGCGAGACCGAGACGCGCGGTTTGGCCGCCTCGTTGGATCCCGCCGAAAATGCCGCGGGCGCCTGCCACGCAAGCAGACAAAGTACGACACCGATTGTCCAGTTGTTGCGCGCCATCGGGGTTTATCCGGCGAAACAAAAACCGGCCTGCCAGTCACGGCAGGCCGGTAAACCGCTAGGTCATTTGGTTTCGAGCGAAGCCGCTCGACTTGGGCAGCGTAATGCAAGGTGCGCAGGGGAGCGATTAGGGCTGGCCCGTATCTGGCGACAGCGATCCAGGACGACCCGCCGCGCTGTTGTGGGGGGCCGCTTCGCGGGCTGCATTATGATCGCCCGTCATGCCTGCCAATCCTCCCATCCTGTTCTCGATCGGTTACGTGCTGCTGCATGTGCTGATGGATGCCGGAAGTTACGTTCAGCCGGTATTGAAGATAGGGATTACGCCATGGAATCCGCAAACGGGTTTGCTGCTGGCCTTTCTGTGTTTGCACCGCAAGGGGTTCGCGTGGGCGCTCGTCGCACAGATCGCGGCCGAGCTGCTAGTTCGTGGCATGCCTGCGAGCCTATGGATCCTGCTGCTGCAGACCATCGCAGTCGCAGGGGTCTATCAGCTTTCTGCAATACTGATCCAACGTCTCGACATGAGTGTTGGTCGGCCGACGAGTGCCACCCTGATCCGCTTCGGGTTGATCGCGGCATTCTCCGCGCTTGCGGTGAGCGTCATCGTGGTCGCCATCTACACGGTTTCCGGATCACTCCCTGTCGCGCAGGCACCATCAGCGATCGGCAAGATCTGGGTTGGTGATCTCAATGGAATTTTGATGTTGACGCCGCTCTTGTTGAACTATCGATATTTTCCGCAGGGACTACGCGCGGCCATCGCTGCGCCGTACAAGTTGCTGGGTGTCGTGGCGAGTCTGCTGCTCGCCTTCGTGATCGTATTCGTTGTCGGCAATCCGGACGATCTGCGATTTTTCTATGTCCTGTTCGTGCCGGCGATCGTGGCCGCGCTCGCCGGTGAGGTCATGGGTGTGCTGCTCGTGGCCGTGGCAATCCAGATCGGCCTCGTGTTCGGCGTGCAGCAACTTCCCGAGGTTGCACCATTGGTCGATCTTCAATATTTGATGCTCACGCTGGTGAGTACAGCCCTTGCGCTTGGCGTGGTGGTTGCCGAGCGCAGCAACACTGCCGCGGTTGCCCTGCGTCGCGAGATCCAGTTGCGGGATCGCGAAGCGAGTCTCGCCCGTGCATCGCGAGCAGCAACGGCCGGTGAGCTCGCATCCGTGATTGCACATGAGCTGAATCAACCGATGACGGCGCTGGTCGGCTATCTGCGCTCGATGGAGATCATGCTCGATAAAGTTGTGCAGTCCGATCCGCGGCTTTCGCCCACTGTGCGCAAGGCCGCTGATGAGGCGCTGCGCGTATCGGATACGCTGCGACGATTGCGAAATTTCTATGCGGGTCGTGATCCGCAAATCGAACCTCTGGAGGTCGACGCCCTGTTGCGCAGCATCGTCGACATGATGCAACGGCGCGGACGGATCGGCAGTGCCACCGTCGAAGTCGACCTCGATGCAGGGATACCGCAGATCGAGACCGATGCGGTGTTCGTCTCGGTGATCATCGCGAATCTCATGTCGAATGCGGCGGATGCCTTGATGGGTCGAAGCGACGGCAGAATTAAGGTTGTCGCGAAATCACGCGGTGATGTGCTCGAAATTGCTGTAGAGGACAACGGCGCGGGCGTTCCGGAGCGTCTGCTGCCGGAGTTGTTCAAGGCTTTCGTCACCACCAAGACCGAGGGTATGG